>CAMTYC010000115.1:0-7773 GCA_947085865.1 uncultured Moraxellaceae bacterium | reverse complement strand
CGGCGCGCCGTAAAGCGCGTCGATTTGCCCTGCAAGGGCTGTATGAATGGCAGATGTCAGGTAATCCATCATGGGAAATTGAGGCGCGTTATCGTGTCGAAAATGCCATGCATAAAGTGGATCTGGATTATTTCCACGAACTGTTGCACCGCATTCCACAAATCACGGAAGAGTTAGACGCCTTGTTAACACCGCATTTAGATCGTGAGTTTCAGACTCTAGATCCAGTTGAGTTAGCGACTTTGCGTATTGGTGCCTACGAACTCAAACACCGCTTAGATGTACCGTATCGTGTGGTGATTAACGAAGGCATTGAGCTGGCCAAAGTTTTTGGCGCCTCTGAGTCACATCGTTATATCAATGGCGTGTTAGATAAGCTCTCTGCTTCACTGCGCCAACTTGAACAGACCTAAACCGGTTGGACAATAGCCATGGATGAGTTCGAGCTGATCCAGAGCTATTTTGTCTGGCCGGAAGCCTCAGCATATCCTGCAGTGGCGTTGTCAGTGGGTGACGACGCTGCTCTGTTGTCGTTGCCTGCAGGTGAGCAGCTTGTGGTCAGCAGCGATACCTTGGTGAGTGGTCGGCATTTTTTTGCCGATGCTGATGCTTTTGATATTGGTCACAAAGCTTTGGCGGTGAATCTATCTGATCTTGCCGCCATGGCTGCCAAGCCCTTGGCATTTACCTTATCGCTGACCTTGCCTGAGTTTGATGGTGAGTGGCTGGCTGGCTTTGCTGAAGGTATGCGTACGCTGGCGCAGCAGCACAGTATTGCTTTGGTCGGTGGTGATACCACTCGTGGCCCGTTAGCGATTGGCATTACGGTGATGGGCTCGGTATCCGTCGACAGGGTGTTGCGTCGTGATCGATTGCAGGTGGGTGATGTCTTGGTTGTGTCTGGCCATGTCGGTGATGGTGGCCTAGGGCTGGCAGTGGCCAATCAGCACCCCTTGGCATTGACCTTGAGTGATGATCAGCAACAAGCCGTGTTAACACAGCTGCATCAGCCGCAGCCTCGGGTTGCGTTAGGCTTGGCACTGCCAGATATGGCTAAAGCCGGCATGGATGTTTCCGATGGTTTGCTGCAAGACTTGCAGCATATGCTCAAAGCCTCCGGTGGTTTAAGTGCACAGCTTGTATTAGATCAACTGCCTTTGTCGTCAGCCGCTAAATCGTTATTAAGCCGTGACCCACGTTTTGTTTTAGAGCAGGCATTAAGCGCGGGTGATGATTATGAGCTGTTGTTTGCCGTGCCTGCTTCCGCGTTGGCAGCGCTAGAGAACTTAAGCCAGCAGCTCAATTTACCACTCACGGTGATTGGGAAGGTAACAGCAACAACATCACAGCAGCCGACGCTTGACCTGATATGGCAGGGCAAGCCGTGGCCGTATCCGTTACCATTAGGTTATCGTCATTTTTGAGTAGGCATTATGTCTGACCCCATTCCTCGTTTACCGCGTGCATTGGATTTGCTGGCTTTTGGTTTTGGTGCTGGACGTAGTCCGAAAGCGCCGGGCACCGTGGGCTCTGCCGTTGCGGTATTGTGGTTTGCCGTGTTTGCTAGCATGCCGCTAGGCTTTTATCTGGCTTGGGTGCTAATTGCAGCTATTGCTGGTATTGCTATCTGTGGTGAAGCGGCGCGTCTGATGGGTGTGCATGATCACGGTGGTATTGTCTGGGATGAGTTTGTAGGCCAGTGGATTGCTTTAATCCCCTTGGTGCCTATGTTGGATTGGGACTTGCGTAGTACCTTAGGTGTTTTGATTGGCTTTTTGCTGTTCCGCTTGTTTGATATCTGGAAGCCATGGCCCATTTCTTGGCTGGATAAACGCGTACACGGCGGTTTTGGCATCATGATTGATGATGTGATTGCCGGTATTTTTGCTGCCATCTTGCTCTACTTTATTCTGCCGTGGTTGCCTGCCGCTGAAGCAGGTTGGTATGGAATTGCTAGTTGATGTCTCGTCCATACCTAAATGACGTAGCAATTGCTACAATCGCCGCCCCAATCGAAGTGCGGAGCCGATACGGTGTCCTTTGATTTTATTGCCAGTTCACGTTTGCCCACCAAGTTTGGCGACTTCACCATTCATGCCTTTGAAGACTCGGCTACTTTGCAAGAACATGTTGCGCTCACTATGGGTGATGTCAGCAACGGTTTGCCAGTGTTGGCGCGTGTGCATTCAGAGTGTTTAACCGGTGATGGTTTTGGTAGTTTGCGCTGTGACTGTGGCCCGCAATTAGAAGCTGCCATGCTGCGTGTGTCTGAAGAGTCTCGTGGTGTTATTTTGTATTTGCGTCAAGAAGGCCGCGGCATTGGCTTAGTTAATAAAGTACGTGCTTATGCCTTACAAGATGCCGGTGCTGATACGGTCGAGGCCAACGAGCAGTTAGGTTTTGCGGCAGACTTACGTGAGTACAGCATGTGTGAGCATATGCTGCAGCATTTAGGTGTGAGTAAAGTGCGCTTAATGACGAACAATCCGCTGAAGGTAGAAGCACTAGCTGCGCACAATATCGAAGTGGTGGAGCGTGTGCCGCTGATTACTGGCAATAACCCTCATAATGAGGGTTATTTACAGACCAAGACTGACAAAATGGGGCATATGCTGCCGGAGTGATTAGGCCTCGGCGGTTGCGCTATGAGTGATGTCGTCCATGGCACGAATAACGTCACGACGCGAAATTTGTCCCACCAGCTTGCCATTATGATCCTTCACCGGTAGACGGTGGCGACCTTTCTTGATGAACATTTCGGCAACTTGCAAAATGCTGTCTTCGGGGCTGACAAACACTACTTGGGTAGACATTACATCTTTAACTTGGCCAGATGACATATTGTGATAACCAGATTGCAACGCCTCTTCCAAGCAATCTGATTCAGAAAACATACCAACTAACTCACCGCCCTCAATTACGGGTGCGCCAGAAATGCGATGTGTTAACAGCTCGCGAATGGCTTGATCAATACTGGTGTCAGGCGTGAGCGTAACCAGTTTAGTGGCCATATAGTCGGCAACGCGAATTGAGTGAAGCATGACAGTCTTCCTGTTCTTATCGTGAACCCATTAGGGTGTAGATATAGAATATCTCGTCACTACGCTAAATGGTCAAGTATTAATGGCACCAATAACACGTAGACGGTCATAAATGGCGCGATAGATGCCAACATCGTCCAAACCACAGTCAGCCAACATCTCGGCAGGGCTACCGTGTTCAATATAGGCATCACGAATGCCAAGATGAAGCATGGGGATCAATACATTTTCACTAGCTAATAGCTCACTGACAGCAGCACCTGCCCCGCCTGCGATGGCATGCTCTTCAAGGCTAATGAGCAGCTTCACTTGTTTCGATAACTGTAGGATCAGCTCAGCATCCAGTGGTTTAACCCAGCGCATATCATAGACAGCAATTGTGACGTCAAACTCGGCGCTTAAGCGATCGGCAGCTTGTAGTGCAGCACTTAAACGAGCACCAAAGTTAAGAATAGCGGCTGTGCTGCCTTCACGACGGCAAATAGCTTTGCCAATAGCAACAGTGGCGCTTGGTTGATCAATGCTGGCACCCGTGCCTGTGCCTCGGGGGTAGCGCACAGCGGCAGGGCCAGGATGAGCATAGGCGGTGTTTAGCAATAAACGACACTCACTTTCGTCACTTGGCGCTGCAAGAATGAGGTTAGGTAGGCAGCGCATAAAGCTAATGTCATAAGCACCGGCATGAGTGGGGCCATCCTCACCGACAAGGCCAGCACGATCTATACCAAAGGTGACATCCAGATTCTGCAGTGTGACATCATGAATCAGTTGATCGTAGCCGCGCTGTAGAAATGTTGAATAAATAGCAACAACAGGTTTTAAGCCTTCGCAGGCAAGACCGCCAGCAAACGTCACCGCATGCTGTTCAGCAATGGCTACGTCATGGTAGCGGTCAGGGAATTTAGCGGCAAACTTAACCATGCCAGAGCCTTCACACATGGCAGGGGTGATGGCTACTAGGCGTAAGTCTTGGCTGGCTGTATCACATAACCAATCGCCAAATACATCGGAATATTTACGCGCTGTGGAGGCGGGCTTTGCAGCATCGGTGCGTTGTGCGGCAGGCGCAATTTTAGTGATGGCGTGATAACCAATCGGATCGGCTTCGGCGGGGGCGAAACCCTTACCTTTAGTGGTAAATACATGCAGCAGTTGTGGTCCGGGTGCATCTCGCAAATTGCTGATGGTCTCAACTAGCTCTTCTAGGTTATGGCCATCAATCGGGCCAACATAATTAAAACCAACTGATTCAAATAAAGCACCGGGTGAGTCAGTAATCAGCGTTTTCATACTTTCTTCGGTACGCCTAGCAAAGTTCATGGCAGCTGGCATGGACTGCAGTACGCGTTTGCCGCCTTCACGAATGGCGATATAACTTTTACTGGCCCAGATATGAGAGAAGTAGTTCGATAAACCACCCACGGCTTTTGAGATCGACATTTGGTTGTCGTTCAAAATCACCAACATATCCGACTTCTGATGTGCGGCATCATTCAGCGCTTCAAATGCCATGCCTGCGGTCATGGCACCATCACCAATAACTGCCACAACTTTGCGCTGACTGCCGGTGAGCTCAGCACCACGCGCCATGCCCAGAGCAGCTGAAATGGAAGTGGATGAGTGACCAACACCAAAGGTGTCGTACTCGGATTCTTCGCGACGAGGAAAGGCAGCTAGGCCGTTCTTTTGACGCATGGTTAACATGGCCTCTTTGCGGCCGGTCAAAATCTTATGAGGGTAGGCCTGATGGCCGACATCCCAAACCACACGGTCATAAGGGGTGTTGTAGACATAATGCAGGGCAACGGTGAGCTCTATGACACCAAGCCCAGCACCGAAGTGTCCACCGGTCTGGCTGGTGCACCAGAGCAGGTACTCTCGTAACTCATTGGCGAGTTCAGGCAATGCATCTTCCGGCAACTCACGCAGCTTGTCTGGCGTAGGCACCTGATCAAGCAGGGGTGTTAGCGGTCGCTGTGTAGGAATTTCATGGAACATCAAAGGCAATCCTGCTGCATTGTCGGCCAATTATACGCCTTAGTGGTCGCGAGATAATAGAAATGCAGCAAGCTCGTGTAAGGGCTGTGCTGATTTACCCAGTGGCGCCAAGGCTGCGAGAGCTTGTTCGGTGAGCTGCTGAGCATAAGCTTTTGCGCCATCTAGGCCCAGTAGCGCAGGAAACGTGGCTTTTGCTAGTGCAATATCGGCACCAGCAGTTTTACCTAGGGTTTGGGTGTCACTGGTAATGTCTAACACGTCGTCATGAACTTGAAATGCCAAACCTAGGGCGGCAGCAAAGTCATCAATGGCCTGCAGTTGCTGACTGGACGCGTTGCCAGCAAGTGCACCCATGCTAGCCGCTGCACGGATTAAGGCGCCGGTTTTATTGCGATGAATTTGCTCCAGCTCGGCACGTGCTATGCGTTGACCCTCAGCAGCTAAATCGAGGCATTGGCCACCGACCATGGCAAAGGCAGCTTGTGATAAATGAGACACTTGTTGGCAGCGAATATCGGCCATTAACGTACTTTGTGTTAGTGCCAGAAAAGCAAGTGCTTGCAGGGCATCACCCGCTAGCAGTGCGGTAGATTCATCAAACTGCTTATGGCAGGTAGGCTGACCACGACGTAGGTCGTCATCGTCCATGCAAGGCAGGTCATCATGAGCTAAGGAATAACCATGAATACATTCTACGGCTAATGCGGCGGAATCAGCCTGCGCCCAGTCACCACCAACTGCTAAGCAAGCGCCCCAAGCCAAGGCTGGGCGCACACGTTTGCCACCATTGCTCATGGCATAGTGCATGGCAGCATTCAGACGAGCATCAACGGACGGATGCCCAACTAAAAACGTTGCTAATACTTCATTAAAGCGTGATTGGCTATGTGCCAGCAGGCTAGGCAGTGCAGGCTTCATGGGCTTAGTCGTTATCGGTAGGCGTAAAGGCTTGGCTGTCAAAGCTGCCATCCTGTTTGGCAAGCAGCAGCTGGACTTTTTGTTCGGCAGCATCAAGTGCTTGTTGGCATTGACGTGTCATTTGCACGCCAGCCTCAAAGGCTTTTAGCGAGTCTTCCAGTGACAGCTCACCACTCTCTAGGCGTTGAACTTGCTGTTCTAGCGCGGCCAAGGTGGCTTCAAAATCAATCGGGGACTTAGGCAGGTCGCTCATGTTCGCCTCCAGTTTTGCTGAAGGCGAACGTTAGCGATTTGGCGCGCTGTGGTCAACGTTAACTAGATCGCACTTCGCACACCAATAACCACGCCACGACCAGGTGCCGGTGCGAAGTCTTTTACAAAGGATGTGGAGCGACGAATGTCTTCATTGAGTAAGTTGGTGCCTCGCAAGAACACGGAGGTCTTGGTTTTGCCAGTTATGTGGGCTGGTAATTGCCAAGTAATGTCGGCGTTCAGTAGGTCATAACCCGCAGTTGGTGTTTCAAACTCAGAACCGTCTTCCGCAAGATTAGCCACTTTGTTTTGTGCGCTGGCTCTAATATAACTAAGGCCACCAGCCACCTGCTGATAATGTCCGTGCAGACTCAAACCATAACGTGTTGGTGTCATGCGTGGCACATTGCCACCACCATTTTCAAACTTGCCACGTACGCTATCGGTAAACACTCGACTGCTAACGCGGAAGTCGCCGGTTTGTTTCAGCGCCACATTAATGGCGGCTTCATAGCCGAAGAATCGTGCATCGGCTTGTTTGTATTCACCTTCAAACAGGTCGTGGGCTGGGTCGAACGCTTCAATATCAAAGAAAATATAGTCCTTGGCCTGCTTGTAGAACACATTGGCCTCTACATCGATACGACCCATGTGGTGATCAAAGCCTAAATCAATGGTTTGGGCTCGTTCTCTGCGCAAGTCAGAATTGCCAGCTTCTTCGGTGCGGGTTGCTAAATGTTCGCCGGCAGCATAGAGCTCTTCAATGGCAGGAGCTCGCTCAGCATGGGTCAGTGCTAACTTGATATGTGTATCATTGCTCACGTCAAAAATAACACCCGCAGAACCACTATACGCATTAAAACTGGTAGATGGAGCGCCGCCATCGGGATCATGGTTTACGCGATCAATACGTGCGCCCGCTTCGATTTTACCAAACGATGTTTTGTATTCTTCTACTACAAAGACACCGGTGCTGCGAGTAAGAACACGCTCGCCCTCGTTGATGTAGGCTTCTTCACCAGAGGTTATAAAGTCACGATGACTTAATTGCATGCCCACAACACCACGCCAGCCTGCAATTGGTTGATGCACGGCTTCAAAACGACCTTGGTATTCACGATTGCGGAAGGTGGTCGCCACCTCATCACCGTCTTCGATTTCTTGATGTTGATAACGTGCAGAGCTGAGCTTCAGGCGAAGTGACTCAATGCCAGCAAAAGGGTCGCGAATGGTGGCTTGGGTATCTACACGAGTTTGCTTTAAGCGAAGGAAAGGGCCGACTTCATCATCGTGCGCGCCACCACCATGGCCGTGATCATGCTCATGGCCAGGCAAGCCGTAAGTACTTTCGTAGCGACTTAATGCCATGCCAAATGAGTGACCTTCATCACTGACAAATGTGTATGACAGGGCGCCATCTTCAATGCGATTAAAGCTATTGTTTAAACGCTTTACGCCGGCATCGTCATCACCATCAATATCGGCAAAGCCTGGAATCTTGTAGTCTTTGGCGCGGCTGCGGGTAATGTCGGCATGAAGTTGATGATTGCCAACACCATAGTTG
>CAMTYC010000114.1:0-7730 GCA_947085865.1 uncultured Moraxellaceae bacterium | reverse complement strand
GATCGCTACTTATCAACCGGTGTATTTTCATGAACACCTTAGTGTTTGATATCGAAACGGTGCCTGATATTGCCGGCGGTCGTCGTTTATATGGCCTAGAGGGTTTGGATGACGCAGCTGCAGCAGAAGCGCTGTTTAAGTTACGTCGGCAAGAAACCGGTGGCAGTGGCTTTATCCGTCATTCGCTGCAGCGCATTATCTGTATTTCTGCGGTGTTGCGAACCCGTGATGGCATAAAGGTATGGTCTTTAGGTGACGAGGGCGCTTCGGAAGCCGAAATCATTCAGCGCTTTTTTGCAGGGTTAGAGCGTTACACGCCCACACTCGTGTCTTGGAATGGCAGTGGTTTTGACTTGCCGGTATTGCACTATCGTGCGCTGATTCATGGCGTGCAAGCGCCAGCTTATTGGGATCAGGGTGAATATAACCGAGATGCTAAATTTAATAATTACCTAGGTCGTTTCCATAGCCGTCATATTGATGTGATGGATTTGCTGGCGGGTTACCAGGCGCGCGCGGTGCAGCCGTTAGATCAGGTCGCTACCTTATTGGGCTTTCCTGGCAAAATGGGTATGGATGGCGGGCAGGTGTGGCCAACGTTTTTAGCGGGTGACTTGGCCGCTATCCGTCACTATTGCGAAACCGATGTGCTCAATACCTATTTGGTTTATCTGCGCTTTCAGTTTATGCGTGGTCATTTTGATGCGGCCGGACTGTCAGCTGAGTTTGATTTGGTTAAATCCACTTTAGTGGCTTCTGAGCAACCTCATTTGTTGGCGTTTTTAGCTAGTTGGCAGGAGGCGAGCAAGCAGCTTCCTGAGCAAGACCCACCCTTAAATCTTCCTATTGTTTAATTTTGTGAGACATCATGTCGCGTAGACGTCAACGTCGGCCGAATCTGCCGCCCCAAGAAATGCTCATTACTCGTCTAAGCCATGAAGGCCGCGGCATTGCTAATCATGAAGATGGCAAAGTGGTGTTTGTCGACTTTGCGCTTCCGGGCGAGCGCGTAAGCGTCAATATCACCGAGCAGCAGCGTAAATATGACGAAGGTGATGTGCTGGAAGTGTTTGAGGCTTCGAGTGACCGTGTCGCACCGGCTTGCCCACATTTTAGTGTCTGCGGTGGTTGCTCATTGCAGCATATGGATCGCGCAGCACAAATTCGCTTTAAGCAGTCAGTTTTAACTGAGCAGTTGCAGCATTTCGGCGGACTACAGCCGGCGCAATGGCTGCCACCATTGGTTGATGACAATGTGGCTTACCGTCGCAAAGCTCGCCTTGGTGTGCGTTATGTCATCAAAAAAGAAAAGTTGCTGGTGGGCTTTCGTGAACGCAAGTCTGGCTTTTTAGCGGAAATGTCAGAGTGTCATGTGCTAGATGCCCGTATTGGCCAGTCTATTATGGCGCTACGCGACATGATCACGACGCTTGATGGCCGTGAGCAACTGCCACAAATTGAAGTAGCGGCAGGCGATCCAACAGCAGATGACCCTCAAGTTGCGCTTATCTTTAGGCATTTACAGCCACTGACGGATCATGATCGCGACATAATTCGTGAGTTTTGTCAGCAGCGTGGCTGGCACTGCTATTTGCAGCCTGGCGGTTATGACAGTGTGCATCGTATTTGGCCAGAAGATGGTGAAAACCGCTTGTATTACCACCTGCCTGAGTTTGGTCCGAATGGTTTGCGCATGGCGTTTCATCCCAACGACTTTACGCAAGTAAATGCGGCGATTAACAACCGTATGGTTAGCTTGGCATTAAAGTTGCTTGAGCCAAAAGCAAATGAGCGTGTGCTGGACTTGTTTTGTGGTCTAGGCAACTTTACGTTGCCGTTAGCAACGGTTGCTGCAGAAGTGGTTGGTGTTGAAGGCTCACAGGAAATGGTGGAGCGTGGCGGCGAAAATGCCAAGGCTAATGGGCTTAGCAATGTTAGTTTTTATGCTCATGACCTGACTAAAGACGTGAGTGGCTTGCCCTGGGCTCAGGCTGGATTTGATAAAATTTTGATCGATCCGCCCCGAAGTGGTGCACTGGAAGTGCTGCCACACGTCATTAAGCTGGCGCCAAGCCGTATTGTGTATGTGTCATGCAATCCAGCGACGTTGGCGCGGGATGCCGGTGAGTTGGCAAAATCGGGTTATGTACTGACCCAAGCGGGCGTGATGGACATGTTTACCCACACCACCCATGTGTAATCGATTGCGGTGTTTGAACGCCGCGGATGAGGCTTGAATGGTCAAAGTGCGTGAGGACTACCCATCCAATAGTGATGGCAGTGTTGACCTAAATGCATGGATGGCACGCATTGCCACCCAAGTTGAACTGCATGATCGTGATCAGCTATTGGCCGCTTGCCAGTATGCCGAGCGCGTCGATCGTGAAGCCAAAGCGCAGCACAATGTTTGGTCGGCACGTACCTCTAGCTTCCTGACGGGTTTGGCTATGGCTGATATTTTGGCCGAGCTAAACCTTGATCAAGATTCGTTAATGGCGGCAGTGCTCTATCGCAGTGTGCGTGAAGGTAAAATCACGCTGCTTGATGTCGAAAAGCGCTTTGGCCATGACATCTCAACACTGATTGATGGCGTGTTGCGCATGGCGGCGATTAGTCGCCTGATTAATCCTGATCATCGCCAGCTACACAATGAGCAACAGCAGCTCGACAATGTGCGCAAGATGCTTGTGGCCATGATTGACGATGTGCGCGTGCCGTTAATCAAGCTGGCGGAACGTACGTTTGCTATTCGTGAAGTTAAAGATGCCGCACCTGAGCGTCGCCATCGGGTAGCACGTGAAATTTTTGATATCTATGCACCGCTGGCGCATCGTTTAGGCATTGGCCACATCAAGTGGGAACTGGAAGACCTTTCGTTTCGTTACTTAGAGCCTGAAGCTTATAAGCAAATTGCGTGTTTGCTGGATGAAAAACGTCTGCAGCGCGATGGTTATATTAATGAAGTGATTAACACCGTGCGGGTCAATTTAGAACGCATGGGCATGGGCAAAATCGAAATCAGCGGCCGTGCCAAACATATTTATTCCATCTGGCGAAAAATGCAGCGCAAAGGCATTAGCTTTCATGAGGTCTATGATGTGCGTGCGGTGCGTATTTTAGTGCCAGAAGTACGTGACTGTTATGCCGCACTCGGTGTTGTGCACTCGCTGTGGCGTCACATTCCGCGTGAGTTTGATGACTATATCGCCACACCTAAAGAAAATGGCTATCGCTCTCTGCACACAGCGGTTATTGGTCCATCCGGCAAGCCGCTAGAGGTGCAGATTCGTACCTTTGAAATGCACGAAGAGGCCGAACTAGGTGTGTGCGCGCATTGGACTTATAAAGAAGGCAAAGCAACACGCTCTGACGCACGTTATGAAAATAAGATTGCTTGGCTACGGCAAGTGTTGGAATGGCAAGACGATATTGGCGATCAACGTTTAGACGATTTGGCTGAGCAGATTAATCAAGCCATTCATGATGAACGAATTTATGTTTTCACTCGTGATGGCCATGTCATTGACTTACAGAGCGGAGCAACACCGCTAGATTTTGCCTACCTAATCCACACCGAGGTGGGGCATGGCTGCCGCGGCGCTAAAGTGAATGGCCGTATTGTGCCACTCACTTACAAGCTGCAAACCGGCGAACAAGTCGACATTATGACGGCAAAAGGTGGTATTCCCAGTCGCGATTGGATGAATCCTGCTTCCGGTTATCTTGGCACCAGTCGTGCGCTTACCAAAGTTAGGCATTGGTTTAAGCAGCAAGATCGTAGTGGCAATCTCAGTGAAGGTAAGGTGCTGTTAGAGCGTGAACTGTCGCGTTTGGGCGTCACACTGTCACGCACTGCGCTCGAATCAGTAGCGGAGCGCTTTAATTTAAAAACGGCAGATGATGTATTGGCAGGTATTGGCGCTGGTGATATAGCGCTTGCCAAGGTGACTCATGCCTTAACTGATGGTTTGGTGCAAGCATCGCAGCAAGAGCTGGCCTTGCCTGAAACCGTACGTAAACCCACCAAAATTAATGACAGCGGGATTGTCATTGAAGGTGTTGGCAATTTACTCACACATATTGCAGGCTGCTGCCGTCCGGTGCCGGGCGAACCTATTGTGGGTTATGTCACGCAGGGCCGTGGTGTGAGTGTACATGCCCGTGGCTGTATGGATTATCAACACTTAGTTGAAGCCGATCCTGAGCGTGCGGTGGATGTGCAGTGGCAGGTCAAATCGAACGATGTATATCCCGTCGAAATATTAGTTCGGGCTTGGGATCGCACTGGCTTGTTGCGTGATGTCACCTCAGTGCTGGCGAACGAGCAAGTGAACGTGATTGGTGTGCAAACGCAGTCCGACCGTCAAGATGGCTCGGCATTGATGCGCCTGACTATGGAAGTGCCTAGTTTAGCTAAGTTGTCCCGGGTATTAACCCGGATTGAGCAGCTGCCGAATATTACCGAAGCACGTCGTGTCACTGAGCATCGTGAGTCCGCATTATGAGCTCAGCCGATCTGCCACAGCTGCAGCGTTTATTAGCCATTATGGCGCGCTTGCGTGACCCAGTGCAGGGCTGTGAGTGGGATCTGGCACAGTCAGTAAAGTCGTTGGCTCCTTATGCTATAGAAGAGGCTTATGAGCTGGCCGATGCCATAAACCGCGGCGATCTATTAGATTGGCGCGAAGAGCTGGGTGATGTGTTGTTGCAGGTAGTGTTTCAAGCGCAACTAGCGCAAGAGCAGGGCGACTTTGACTTTGATCAAGTCGCCGGTGTGATTGCAGATAAGTTAATTCGCCGCCACCCGCATATTTTCCCTGATGGCCGCATGGATCAGCCGCGACTGGACTTAACGCCAGAGCAGGTGAGTGCTCAATGGCAGGTTATTAAGGCGCAGGAAAAAGCGCTAGCCGCTACGGAGCGACAAGGTTTGGGTTTGCCACAGATTACGCCTGCCTTTTTGGATAAAGTCGGCGCCGGTCATCCCCCTTTGCTGCGTGCTGAAAAGCTGTTAGCACGAGCAGCTGAGGTGGGTTATGAGTGGACAGATCCTCGTGACCTGCTAAATAAGCTTCGTGAAGAGATTGATGAGCTTGAAGCGGCAATAGAGCAAGATTTACCAACTTCAGATCTGCAAGATGAGTTGGGGGATGTTTTGTTCTGCACGGCTAATTTGGCGCGTGTGTTAACGATTGATAGCGAACAAGCGTTATTGGGCGGTATTGATAAGTTTCGACGACGATTTGGTTTTATTGAGAGCAGCCTGATGGACAGCGGTGAGTCGCTTTCGTCAGCCAGCTTAGAGGCGATGGTGGCGTTGTGGGCAGAGGCTAAGTCTAGGGGCTTGTAGTTTTTTGATGTGATAAAAAAAGGCACTTTTAAGTGCCCTTTTTTATGAGTGGTTAGTTAGAAATGATAACGTGCGCCGACTCTTACCGTTGATAGCTCGAAGTCTGCACCACCTTCGCTGATGTCAACATAGCGATACTCTAAGAATCCTGATACTTGATCAGTTAGTTTTACAGCGCCTCCAATTTCATATTCGACACCATCACCAATTTGGTGAAGATCTAAGTAACCAACCTTTGCGTAACCGCTAATCTGTTCTGTGATATTAACCTGGCCGCCAACTTTTACGGCATAGCCGTCGTCACCCCCACCGACAGATTGAAGGGTCACATTCACATGCTCAACTTCACCAGTCAGCGTAATTGCCTCAAGTGCATGCGAGTACTTCAGACCGATCCGAGTTTCTCTGAGGCTTGAGTCAAAACCACTAACATCAAGATCACTAGATTGATGTAGACCAGTAAAGCTAATGTTGTTACCAAGTTCAGCTTCCGCACGAACACCGATACCATGTCCATCTGGATCCTGAGCTGCGCCAACATCAGCTTCGTTGTAAATATAGAACACATCTAACGACCCACCAGCCATTGCTGACATGGGGGCTAATGCAACAGCAGCAGCTAGCAGCGTGTGTTTAATTTTCATTGTGTTTCTCCTTGCGCTAACCCATCTATTGAATGGGGTTAAGCAAAGCTAAATCATGCCCATAATTGGTGCAATACATACTCAGATACATTTGTTTACATTTAAGACGAGCGGTTGTTTTTCAGGAACGAATGGCAAAAACCATATTATCTTTATATTTATCAAATGTTTGTGTTAATTTTTTAGTTTGTTGCAGCATCAAAAAATAAACATTCACCATGTAAACCTTTGGTGTATTGTCACCAAACTGTCATCAAACTGTACCGTTGCTGCAACATTTCCGCTTGATACTCGCATCTGTTCCAAGGGCTGGCATGTTGCTGCTTTGGACGTGATACACCGCCGATTGGCAAATGCCGATTAGCGGATGCGAGCGTCGAAAAGGCTCACTAAATAAACAAATGCAGAGGTTTTATATGAATCACGCAATCAAAATGACCGCTTTAGCGGTGTTCGCCGCGTCATTTGCTGCTCCAGTGCTAGCAAATCAATCAACCGAGTTAGAGCTCTATGTTGATTCTGAAACACAAATGCTGTTCTCTCAGCCTGGCCCTGGACGCGTCAAGTTAGGTACCTTCCAGCCTGTTGATGCAAAAGCGCAAGCACAAGCTAAAAATGCGGGTGTTGCAAATTCGCGCGGTGGTTTGGAAATTCGGTCAGCTGATGGCAATTACTCGGCACGACTGGGTGCACGTATTCATTTTGACGGCAACTATGTCATTGAAGAAGATGACCTGCCTCAAGCAGCCCAAGATCGAAACAGTACACTCGACTTCCGTCGTGCACGATTGTCGCTATCTGGCAAAGTTCACAATTGGGAATACCTATTCGAAAATGACTTCGCCGGTCAAGACACCACAAATAAAGCCGGTTTCCGTGACGTCTGGATGGGTACCAACGTAATGGGCAACCGCGTTCGTATTGGTATGGCCAAGCCTTTCCGTGGCATGGAAGAGTTAACCAGCTCAAACTCCTTAACCTTTATGGAGCGTCCTTTTGCAACGGCTACGGGTATCTACCAACGTCAGCGTACATTAGGCTTGTTTGTGAATAACTACCTGCAAGACAGCCGCGTTGGTTATGGTGTGTCTGTTTATAATAATAAAGCCGGTTTTGAGCAAACCAGTGGTGGCGCTGGTCAGCCACAAAGCCAAGCCTTAAGTTATAACGGTCGTGTGTTTGTTCTGCCAATTAAATCTGCCAACAGTGACTTACACATTGGTTTCAGTGCAACCCAGGATGATGCTGGTGACGTAAACAACTTGGAAACTGTAAATAATGTTCCCAACACATTAGTCCGTACGGGTATTGCAGTTCAGCCACGAACTACACGTAATGGCCAGCTACGTCCAACTATCATTGCTGCAAATCAAGGCTTTGATAAGCAAACAACTTATGCCGGTGAATTAGCCTACCGAATGGGTCCTTTGCATGCGCAGGCTGAATATGCGCTAGCTAATTTCTCTAACTCTACAAATGCACTTCAATCAAATGAAGATGTGTCAACAGGCTATGTGCAGGTTGGCTACTTTTTAACCAATCACACAAAAAATTACAACACAACTCGCGGTGCTTTTGACGGCCCAAGTGTTAAGCCTGGCGCGGGCGCAATTGAATTAAAGGCACGTTATGATTTTATTAAAAATGATGACCGTGCCAATCGTGAAGCGACAGGTTATGCCGTTGGTGTGAACTATTATGTTTCTCCAAATGTGCGTTTTATGGTTGAGTATCAT
>CAMTYC010000113.1:0-6329 GCA_947085865.1 uncultured Moraxellaceae bacterium | reverse complement strand
TCACCTAGGCGTTTTAGCAGGGTGATTTTGGTTTCACTATTGGCTACGCCCGGCACTTCCCGTACACGGAAAAAAGGCTCGCCCGCCACTAACAGGCTGGTGTGGGTATAAGGCCATATTAGCTCACGGTGGGGTGCAACCACCTCGTAGATTTTATCGATACTACGCTGGCGGAATAGGGCGGCATAGGCGTCACGACTACCAATGTGTTTGGCGCACATGACCAGGCCTGCGGTATCGCGATCTAAGCGATGCAGTGGTGCAAGATCGGTAATGCCAGTTTGTTGGCGCAGGCGTACTAATAAACTTTCTCGCAGAAAACGACCAGCTGGCATGACCGGCACCAAATGCGGTTTGTCGACCACCAGCAAGTTTTCATCTTCATAAATGATGTCGATATTACCTTGGTGCAAAACCTCTTCTTCCGGCACTTCGCGGTAATAACAAATCATGTCGCCAGCTTGCACACTAGTCTCGGCGTGTAGGGTAGTGCCGAGCTCATTACTGACTAAGCCGTCCTGCAGACGTTGGCGCCAAACATCAACACCGACATCGGGAAAACGCAAGGTTAAGAAGTGCAGCAAATTTTGCCATTGCCCAGGAATGACGCGGCAGCGACTGGCGCTGACACCATTACGTATGGGCAAATTGGGTGAGCTCATTAGGGCTTTTTCATACTGAGCGGCAAAGCTGAGTTAACCACTGTCCGATATGGCGAATTTCCTCTAAGCACACTGCATGTGCCATCGGATAGGCTCGCCATTCAACGTGGCCGCCCAGCGATTCAATGGTGTCGCGTGCTTGCATGCCCATGCTCATCGGCACCACATCATCATGACTGCCGTGGGCGGCTAGCATTGGCAGCTTTAGGTTGTCGGCATTGAGCTCACGTTCGATCAGCGCTAGTGAAGGCAGATAGGTGGATAAGGCAATAATGCCGGCTAAGGGCTCTGGCTGAGTGAGTGCAGCGCTCCAGGCAATTGCCCCGCCTTGCGAAAATCCCGCAATCACAATGCGATGGCTAGCAATGCCGGCAGTATTTTGCTCGGTGATGAGTTGGCGAACCAGCTCACGACTTTTTAAAATACCGGCCTCATCAACCTGCCGCTGATCACCGTCTAAGGACAAAATGTCATACCACGCAGGCATCACAAAACCACCATTAATGGTGACCGGTATCGACGGTGCAGTAGGAAACAGAAAGCGCACAGCACAGTCTTCTGGCAGCTTTAGTTCGGGCACGATGGGCACAAAATCGTTGCCGTCAGCGCCTAAGCCATGCAGCCAAATCACCGTTAGGGTTGGGTTTTTACCGGTTTCGCGACAGATGACTTGGCTCATTTCACTTTCATCCCTGCGGTAGCGCCTGCATCTGGGGACAATAAATAAATATCACTACTACCGGGGCCGGCGGCTAACACCATGCCTTCGCTCATGCCAAATTTCATTTTGCGTGGTGCTAAGTTGGCGACCATCACGGTAAAACGACCGACCAAAGCCTGTGGGTCTGGGTAGGCCGATTTGATGCCGGCAAATACCTGTCGTATTTCTCCGCCCAGGTCGAGCTGTAGACAAAGCAGCTTGTCAGCACCGTCGACGTGGTTGGCCGCGATAATTTGGGCAACGCGCAAATCCACTTTGGCAAAGTCATCAATGCTGATGGTTTCACTGGTGGTGCTGGCAGGCTTTGCAGCTGGCTCGGCTTTCGGTGCTGGCGCTGCTGCCGGTGCGTTGCTTAAAGAGTCAGTAGAAGCCTCAACCATGGCAGCTACAGCCGTTGGCTCAACACGAGTCATTAATGCTTGGAACGGTTTGATTTGATGCCCCAGCAACAGTTCGCGACGGCTTTCCCAGTTCAGATTTGGTACTTGTAGGAAATCGGCGGAGGCTTGTGCCATCACCGGCAATACCGGTGCCAAATAAGTGATTAGCTGACGGAACAAGTTTAAACCAACAGAGCACACCGCCTGCACATTGGCTTCTTGGCCTTCTTGTTTGGCCAGCGCCCACGGCTTTTTCTCATCAATGTATTGGTTAGCACGATCGGCCAAGGCCATGATCTCGCGGATGGCCTTGCTGAAATCGCGAGCGTCATAATGGGCGGCGATACGATCACCGGCGTTAATCACGTCTGCTAATAGCTCTGGTTCGGCACATAACGGGCTTAATTGGCCATCAAAACGTTTGCTGATAAAACCAGCACAACGACTGGCGATATTGACCACTTTGCCCACTAAGTCGCTGTTCACACGCTGGGTGAAGTCTTCTAAGTTCAGATCAATATCTTCCACTTTGCCCGACAGCTTAGCGGCAAAGTAATAACGCAAATATTCAGGATTTAAGTGCTGCAAATAGGTTTGTGCTTGAATAAAAGTGCCACGTGATTTCGACATTTTTTGGCCGTTAACGGTCAAAAAGCCGTGTGCAAAAACGCCCGTGGGTTTGCGGAAGCCTGCACCTTCCAGCATGGCGGGCCAGAACAGCGCATGGAAGTAGACAATGTCTTTGCCAATGAAGTGATAGAGCTCGGTGTCGCTGCCTTCACGCCAGTATTCGTCAAAGTCTAGGCCCGGTGTTTGTGAGCAGAGATTTTTAAAGCTGGCCATATAACCGATAGGGGCATCCAGCCAAACATAAAAATACTTGCCCGGTGCATCCGGAATTTCAAAGCCAAAATACGGTGCATCGCGAGAAATATCCCAGTCGGCCAGGCCAGACTCAAACCATTCACCGAGCTTGTTGGCCACCTCTTCTTGCAAACTACCACTGCGAGTCCACTCACGTAACATGGCTTCAAAATGTGGCAATTGGAAAAAGTAGTGCTCGGATTCTTTGGTAATGGGGGTGGCGCCCGAAATCGTTGAGCGTGGGTTTTTCAGCTCAGTTGGTGAGTAGGTCGCACCGCAGACTTCGCAGGAATCGCCGTACTGGTCCACGGCGCCACATTTAGGGCAATCGCCTTTAATAAAACGATCAGCTAAGAACAAGTTCTTTTCTGGATCAAAGAGCTGGCTAATGGCGCGTGTAGCAATGTGGCCACCACCCTGTAATGGGTTTTTACTGTTGGCCACACCGTCACGCAGGCGGGTATAAATCAGCTCGGCCAGCTCACGATTTTCCAGTGAGTGAGTCGAGTAATAGTTGTCGAAATGAATGCCAAAGCCAGCGAAGTCGCGCTCATGCTCGGCTTTCACATTGGCAATTTGTTGTTCAGGCGGAATGCCGTTTTGTTCGGCCTTAAGCATGATGGCAGTGCCGTGTGCGTCATCAGCACAGACATAAAAACAGTCATGACCTTGCGCGCGTTGAAAACGCACCCAGATATCGGTTTGTAGGTATTCCACCAAATGGCCTAAGTGGATGGGACCATTGGCATAGGGCAGGGCACTGGTAACAAGCAAGCGACGGGTCATAATTGCAACATCAGCTATCGGTGAACAGGGGCTGTGATGATAGCATTGTCGACCGGCATTTTCTGGATTGAGCACACACATGATCATTACTCGTGACTTAGTAGATCAAGTTTTGGGGCAGTTTTTTGACCCTTACTTGGGTAAGTCTTGCTCTTATGCAGCGCTGGCTGTTGCCGCTGACACCCAAGTGAGTGATGACGGCCGTGTGTTTTTACATATTGAGCTGCCTTATCCGCACTCCAATCCAGCCGCTGCGTTTAATGCACCACTGGCCGCTGCACTGCATGCACACAATGCCCGTGATGTGCATATTCGCTGGTCTACCCAAGTGCCTCGCATAAAGGCTCAAGGTGAGGTAACCAGCATTCCTGCTATTCGTAATGTGATTGCGGTGGCTTCAGGAAAAGGTGGTGTGGGCAAATCCACTACGGCGGTGAATTTGGCGCTGGCATTGGCTGCTGAAGGTGCCAGTGTCGGCATGTTAGATGCTGATATTTATGGCCCCAGCTTGCCTATGATGTTGGGCATTGGCAGTGGCATTCGTCCTAACACCATTGATAACGCATGGTTTGTACCGCACCGCGCCCATGGTTTGGATGTGATGTCGATTGGTTTTTTGATTGATGCCAAAACCCCTGTGGTGTGGCGCGGACCCAAAGCGACCGGTGCTTTAATACAGTTGCTGACCCAAACACGCTGGTCGGCATTGGACTATTTGATTGTGGATATGCCGCCGGGTACGGGTGATATTCAATTAACACTGGCACAGCGCGTGCCAGTTGCTGGTGCAGTCATTGTTACCACACCACAAGATATTGCCTTGTTGGATGCGCAAAAAGGCATTGAGATGTTTCGTAAGGTGGATATCAATGTCTTGGGTGTGGTGGAAAATATGGCTCAGCATATTTGCTCGGCCTGTGGCCACGTGGAAGCCATTTTTGGCAGTGGCGGTGGTGAGCGCATTGCGCAAGACTATCAAACCCGCTTACTGGGGCAGTTGCCGCTAGATCGTCGTATTCGTGAGCAAACCGATAGTGGTTTACCAACGGTAGTAACCGAGCCTGATAGCAGTATTAGTTTGGCTTATCGAGAAATTGCCCGGCATTTGGCGGCACAACTAGCATTGGGCGAGGCTATCGCCGACAATCGTATTTTGATGAATCCGGCGCAGTAATACGCGCCTTTATTTATGCATGAAGAGACTGTGATATGAGCATCAAATCTGACCGTTGGATACGACGTATGGCCGAGCAGCACGGCATGATTGAACCCTTTGAGCCAGGTCAGGTGCGCTACCGCAATGAGGAAAAAATCGTCTCGTTTGGTACCTCAAGTTATGGTTATGACGTGCGTTGCGCCAACGAATTCAAAATCTTTACCAACATCAACTCCACTATCGTCGACCCCAAAAACTTTGACGAAAAGTCGTTTGTCGACGTGCAATCGGATGTCTGCATTATTCCGCCTAATAGCTTTGCCTTAGCGCGTACCGTGGAGTATTTCCGTATTCCTCGCAGCACCTTGGTAGTGTGTTTGGGTAAGTCGACCTACGCCCGCTGTGGCATCATTGTTAACGTGACACCGCTGGAGCCTGAGTGGGAAGGTCATGTTACTTTGGAGTTTTCCAATACCACCAATTTGCCCGCCAAAATTTACGCCAATGAAGGTGTGGCGCAGATGTTGTTCTTTGAGTCTGATGAGGTCTGCGAGACGTCTTATCGTGATCGTGGTGGTAAGTATCAGGGGCAGACTGGGGTTACTTTGCCAAAGACTTAATGGCCGAAGACTTAATGTGCTGACAGTGGTGGCGCTGTGTTTTGGAAACACGCCGTGAATACATCCCTGTAGGCTCGCTGCCGCCATCCTTGGCGGCAGACGGTTCCCAAATCACAACCCCACCCCTTTTGTTAGCACGCTCGCTTCGACTTAGATTGATTCCAGTGCAGTGGCGTGAAGTGGGCAGCTAGGCTTATTCGGCTGAAGCCATCAGGCGCCATGGATGGCGCCTGTGAGCCTACAGGGATGTATCCACGGCGTGCTTCAGTTGAATAAGCCTAGCTGCCCACATTAATGCATCAAAGCCCGCCTAACCACTCCAACCGATAAGTGTTGTTGCCATCAACATGCGTAATTTGCAGTGGCAAAAACTCTTGTTTAGGGTCTAGCCAGATGGTGGTGGTGCGGCCATTACCATCACTGGTGGTAGTGAAAACACGAGCCTGAATGTCTTGGTCTGCAATTTTAATGGTTTGTGCTGCTTTTTCGACGATACGCACTTCGCGAATATCGCGTGAATCGGCTAATAGATAAGCTTTCGCCGGCTTGCCTTTATGCAGTAAGTCCGCCCGTAGTTGTAGTTCTAAGCCCATCGCATCTAGCAGGTTGGGCATATTTTCATAACTAATGGTTTTGCCACGACGGTTAACTTGAATCGGGCCGTTTGCTGGACGATGAATGGTCAGCACCTGTGGAAAAAATAATAGCTGAAGCTTGCGCTCATAATGACTAAATTGGGCTTGGCCTTGTTGCCAGCGGAAGCGACTAGACTCAGTCAGTGACGCCAGCCCGGGCACTGAGGCTTCCATCTTAAATTCGCACTGATTAGCTTGGCAGTTTAGGCGGCGCTCAGCGCTGCCTGATAAGTTGCCATCCCAGCTAAAACGATAACGATGCGCATCCTCGGGCAGGGGGTTGCTACGAGTTGCGACGGGTTTTGCTGCTAATGATTGACTGGTTGCGTTAGCGGCGGGCAAGGTTTCGCAGGCTGTTAGTAGTAGCAAAGGTAACAGCAGTGTTGCGCAACGAAAGGGCCGCTGGAAGGTATTCAAAATAAAGGTACTCCAACTTTTTAGGACTAAGCTAGGTATTGACGCTTAGGATTTAGCAATGGTTCACCATCTAAGGTGATTTGTCCGT
>CAMTYC010000112.1:0-13362 GCA_947085865.1 uncultured Moraxellaceae bacterium | reverse complement strand
AGCCGTTTATTCGAGCAAATGCAGCACCATTACCAAGGCGATTTAAAAGGCAAAACCTTTGCGCTGTGGGGACTGTCATTTAAACCCAACACCGACGATATGCGCGAAGCCTCTAGCCGAGTGTTAATGCAGCATTTGTGGGATGCCGGCGCTACCGTGCAGGCCTATGACCCCGAAGCCATGAACGAAACCCAACGGATTTATGGCAACCGTGCCGATTTGCGTTTGATGGGCACCAAAGAAGCGGCGCTACAAGGTGCAGATGCCTTGATTATTGTGACCGAGTGGCGTGACTTTAAGGCACCAGACTTTGAGCTGTTAAACGCTACATTAAGCGCCTCGGTGATTTTTGATGGCCGTAACTTGTTTGAACCGGCGCGGGTGAAGAAGTTAGGTTTTGCCTATTACGGCATTGGTCGTGGGGATTCGGTGCGGGTGGTTTAACCGTTCATTTTCAGACCGGCGGCTGATTGTTTTGTTTGTGTAGAGTGTTTGTTAAAAACTGTAAATGAAATGGTATGCGCATCCTTTCCAGCACGTGGAGTGCAAGTATGCGCTTAACCAAGTTTCTGTTTGTCCCTGCTGCAGTTGCCTTGGCGGTTTCTCTGTCTGCCTGTGACAACGAGCGAAATCCTTCACCATTTCAGTTTAACTTAAATAATCAGCAGGGTGATGTAGTTGCCCTTGTGAATACAAGCAGCGGCCAACGTTTGGTCATGTTTAATCGTGATAACCCCAGCCGTATTCTCAATACAGCTGCAATAAATCTGCCGGCAGGGCAGCGTTTAATTGGTATTGATTACCGACCATTAGATGAAAAGCTGTATGCCTTAACAACATCTGCTGTTTATACCGTTGACCCCAGAACGGGTGCTTTGAGTGAGCCAGTTGCATTAAGCTCCGGCATGGGCTTGGCTGATGGTGTCCCTCCTCCAGTTGTACCTCTTATTGGAAATTCTTTTGGTTTTGACTTTAATCCTGCCGTAGACCGTCTGCGTGTTGTGTCCGATGCCAACACCAGCTTAGTGGTTAATGTTGATACTGGTGTTGTTAATGCCAGCCCCAATATCAACGATATGGGCAGTGCTATTACTGCATCTGCCTACACCAACAGTTTTTTAGCACCCGTGAACACTGTGTTATGGGTATTGGATACGATGGGTGATCGTTTGCTCATTCAAAATGCAGGAAATAGTGTATTAAGTAATCCTATTGCCTTGGGTGTGAATGCGGATGCTGCTAATGGTTTTGACATTGATGCCGTAAACAATGTGGGTTATGCCAGCTTGACGGTTGCCGGCAGCACTCAGCTATACAAAATTAATTTGGCCGCCACAGTAGCACCAGCAGCAACCCCCGTGGGGGCTATTGGGAATGGGCAAATGGAAATTGAAGGCCTAGCTTTAGCCCCTGTGTTTACTGTGGCGCATGGCTTAACCACAGATAACCGTTTGGTCAGTTTTGAGCCGACTCGTGCGGATAAAGTAACGACTCGAAACATTACTGGCTTGATGATGGGTGAGACGGTGCTGGGTATTGATGTACGCCCTAAAGATGGCAAGCTTTATGGTTTAACCTCGCAAGCACGCTTGATTACGATTAATCCCCTAAATGGCGCTGCCACCATCGGCCGCAGCTTAAACGTTGCTTTACCCGTAAGCGTAACTGCAGGTGATCCACCGACTACCCGTCCTGTTCGTTATTCGGTGGACTTTAACCCAGCGGCAGACCGATTACGGGTGATTAACACCGAAGGTTTAAACCTGCGTATTGATGTTGATGCAGGCATTACTAATATTGACGGAATGATCAATGCAATGACTGGCCAAGTGCCAGTAGTTGCAGCTGCTGCTTACACCAATAGTTTTTCACGTGATGAAAATCCTGGTGTGGGTACCATGCTGTTTAATATTGACCGAGCCAATAGTCAGTTAACACTGCAAGATCCGCCAAATGCCGGTACACAAGTGGCACGCGGACCAATTGCCGGTGGTTTATTGCCGGCCGACTTGGTGACACTGGATATTGCCGGTGGTGCTAATGGTTTACCGTTGTATAGCCGCTCAACAGCAGGGGGTGCTAACACCTTGTCGACCATTAACACTGCAGATGGTGCATTAACTACTTATCCGGCAGGCAACTTAGTGGTAGATGGTAATGCTGTGGTTGCACCAGTGGGTGGTGGCGCGCCATTAAGCGACATTGCGATTGAGCTACGCCGTTAATTACGCATAGCCTTATGTTGTGCAAAGGCCCTAAACTTAAGAGGTTTAGGGCCTTTTTATTGCTTAGGATTTTTATGACGGACCGTTGTTGGTACTTAATTCAGTGCAAACCACGCGAGTGTTTTCGTGCAATGGAGCATTTGCAAAACCAAGCTTTTGAAGCTTTTTTGCCAACACTTAGCCGTGAGGTGTTGCGTCGTGGTAAGCGCGAAACGGTGTTAGAGCCCTTATTTCCACACTACCTATTTGTGCGCTTGAGTGATGTCGCTGATAACTGGGCGCCATTGCGCTCTACCCGAGGTGTGGCGCGAGTGGTGCGCTTTGGTGATACACCCTTGAGTGTGCCTGATAACATTGTGTCGGCATTACAAGAGCCAGTACCAACTCAGCCACAGGCTTTGTTTGAAGCGGGTGATAAAGTGCAAATTACCGAGGGTGCCCTTTCTGGCCTTGAGGCTATTTTTGCCGCCACGGATGGTGATGAGCGAGTGGTGCTGTTAATTAAGCTGTTGCATCAGCAGCAAACCGTCAGGGTGCCACTGTCGCAAGTTCGTCGCGCGGACTAAATCAAAGAGTTACACTTAATACACCACACAATAAGAATCGTTTGTTATGACTCAATATCTGCTCGCCATTGACCAAGGCACTACCAGCACACGCGCTATTGTTTTTGATGAAACGGGTGCTAAGCGCTCGATGGCGCAAGTGGAGCTGCCGCAGCATTTTCCCTGTGATGGCTGGGTTGAACACGATGCCATGGAAATTTGGTGGGCCACCGAAACCGTGTGCCGCGACGTGTTACGCAAAGTGGGTCTGCATGCCCGCGACATATCTGCCATTGGCATTACCAACCAGCGTGAAACCACCGTGTTGTGGGACCGCAGCAACGGCATGCCAGTGCATAAAGCGATTGTTTGGCAAGACCGTCGCACCACAGCCACCTGTGCTCAATTAAAAGCCGATGGCCATGAAGCCATGGTGCAAGCCAAAACCGGCTTGTTATTAGACCCGTATTTTTCCGCCACCAAATTGGCGTGGTTATTGGACAATGTCACCAATGCCCGTGAGCGCGCCGATAAAGGTGAGCTGGCCTTTGGCACCATCGACAGTTGGTTGCTGTGGAAGCTAACTCATGGTCGTGTTCATGCCACCGACGCTACCAACGCTTCGCGCACCTTGTTGTTTAATATCCACACGCAAGATTGGGATGACGAGCTGTTAGCGCTGTTTGATATTCCACGCTCGGTGCTGCCGCAGGTTAAAGATTCTAGTGATGATTTTGGCCAGGCCGCGCCCGACTTTTTAGGTGCTGCCGTGCCTATTCGTGGTGTGGCGGGTGACCAACAAGCGGCTATGGTGGGGCAGGCCTGTTTTGCTCCGGGCATGGTCAAAAGCACCTATGGCACGGGTTGTTTTTTAATGCTCAACACCGGTGATGCCGTGGTGCAGTCCAGCAACCGTTTGCTCTCTACCGTGGCCTATCGTTTAAAGGGCAAACCCACCTATGCTGTTGAAGGCTCTATTTTTGTGGCTGGCGCTACCATTCAGTGGCTGCGCGACGGTTTAAAGCTGATTGGCTCGGCAGCAGAAACTCAAGCCATTGCCGAAGCCACTGGTGATGCCCGTGGGGTGTATATGGTGCCGGCCTTTACCGGTTTGGGTGCGCCGTATTGGGATCCACAAGCGCGCGGTGCCATTTTTTGCTTAACTCGCGACACCGGTATTGGTGAAATTGTCACTGCTGGTTTGCAGTCGGTGTGCTTTCAAACCCGCGACCTGATGGAAGCCATGACCCGCGATGGTGCTGCGCCGGTGACCACATTGCGCATTGATGGCGGCATGGTGGTTAATAATTGGGTGGCTCAGTCGTTGGCAGACATCATTGGCGTACCGGTAGACCGGCCGGTGGTAACTGAAACCACGGCCTTAGGGGCAGCATTTTTGGCTGGCTTATACGTGGGTGTGTTTAAGTCGTTAGACGACATTAGTGAGCTTTGGCATAGAGATCGCCGCTTTTCGCCGACGATGTCGGTAGATAAGCGCACTGAGCTCTATGCGGGTTGGATTGATGCGGTTAGGCGTGTTTCTACACAAAGTACATAATATTGATTAGCTAGACTAGACTAAGCTAATATGATTCATCTGCTGCTTACGGAGTATTCAAAATGCATACCGTGAATATGCTTGAAGCAAAAACATCGCTTTCAAAGCTGGTTGAAGCTATTGAGCAAGGCCATGAGCGTCAAATTGTGATTGCACGCAACGGTAAGCCTGCTGCTCGATTAGTACCAATTGCAGCATCACCGGTAAATCAACGTATTGGCGTCGCAAAAGGGCTTTTTGAAGTGCCTGATAGCATTGATGCACATAACGAAGAGGTGATGAAGTTATTCCTAGGTCAGGTGGCTGAGTGAACGTATTACTCGATACCCATGTTGCGCTTTGGGCAATAACGGATAGTCCAAAATTGGCGTTACAAGCTCGAGAACTGATTGAGCTTCCATCAACGACGGTTTGGGTAAGCGCAGTAAGTCTTTGGGAAATTTCGATTAAGTTTGGTTTGGGGCGTGGTGATATGCCCATTTCTGGCAAGCAAGCATTGCGTTTTTTTAGGCAATCTAATTATGAGCTGCTGTCGATTGAGCCTGAACACACCATCGCAGTGACTGATTTGCCGTCTTATCACCAAGATCCATTTGATAGGCTTTTGGTTGCGCAAGCATTAATGGAGCCGATGCGACTAATAACTCATGATGCCACTGTGGCACGCTACAGCGATACCATCATTAAAATTTAATGAGTAAACCAATGAACAAAATCCTAGTCACCGGTGGCGCCGGTTATATCGGTTCGCACACGGTGCTGCAGTTGTTAGAAGCCGGCCGCCATGTGGTGGTTTATGACAACCTAAGCAATAGCAAACCAGAAGCACTAAATCGTGTGCGTGCTTTGGCCGCGCAAACGCTAGCTGTGCCTGCTGCAGCTGTGCCTTTGTTATTTGTGCAAGGCGACATTCGTGACGCACAGGCCTTAACGCAACTGTTTCAGCAGCACCACGACATCCAATCAGTCATTCATTTTGCCGGCCTAAAAGCAGTGGGAGAATCGGTTAGCCAACCGCTGCGTTATTACGACAATAATGTGAACGGCAGCATTCAATTGCTAAATGCCATGCAGCAAGCCGGTGTGTTTAGCTTGGTGTTTAGCTCGTCGGCCACGGTTTATGGCGACCCGCATCAAGTGCCCATTCAAGAAGACTTTCCATTGAGCGCCACTAACCCCTACGGTGCCAGCAAACTGCATATTGAAGACATGCTGCGCGACTTGCATGTGTCGGCCCCCGACACCTGGCGGCTGGCCATTTTGCGTTACTTCAACCCCGTCGGTGCCCACCCCAGTGGCTTGATTGGTGAAGACCCCAATGGCATTCCGAATAATTTGATGCCCTATATTGCGCAAGTGGCCAGTGGCCGCTTAGAAAAACTGCGCATTTTTGGCCAAGACTGGCCAACGTCTGATGGCACCGGTGTGCGTGACTACATTCATGTGCAAGACCTGGCGCGTGGTCATTTGCAGGCGTTAGATCGGCTACAGCAGGGTGGTGACTCGGGCAATTTGGTCACGGTAAACCTAGGCACAGGCCAGGGTTATTCGGTGGTGGACATGCTGCGCGCGTTTGAAAAAGCCGCGGGCAGGCCGATTGCTCATGAGTTTGTGGCTCGCCGTGCCGGTGATGTCGCGGCCTGTTATGCCGACCCTGAGTTGGCGTTGCAGGAGCTAGGTTGGCAGGCGATACGTGGTGTTGAAGAAATGTGCCAAGACCATTGGCGCTGGCAGCAGCAAAACCCGCAGGGTTATTCATGATGCTGATCATCTGAGTAGCGCAGGGCTTACAGATCAAGCCTTAGGTTGTGCTCAATTTCGTTGATTAAAGTTCTTGGTACACCAAATTCGTAGGCCAATGTGTGCCATAACGACACATTTGCCACGGTCTCGTTGACGACCTGATCCAGCATCTTTCGACTGAATAGCGGGCTTAGTTTTTCTAGCGAATAAATATCATCTCGGGAAAAATGGTCACGCTTTCCATTTAAGCTCATCCAGTGGCTATTTACCCATGCGCTACCGGGCTTGTAGCTATAGGCAAGGTCGTAGGCTGGTGCTAGTGCCCATTGACGATTGCGGTAGACGAACGCGACATTTTTTGAGTGATCGTCATGATTGCGAGCCACCAGATTAAACACCATACGTCTAAGTAATTGTTCAGCATCTGTGGCCGGAAGATTAAGTTGGCGGGCAATGGCAAAAAGCTCTGCATAAGAGAAGCTACCGGGCTTTTTATAGTCAACGTGAGCAAGCCCGTTTAGCGTTTGAATATGCAGTTTTTGATTGCCTTGGCGGTCAAAGCGCTGAGTAATGAAGTGTCGTCGATTGCCTTCTGTGAGCAACTGGCAGGGCATCATCTCAATACCGCATTTTCTGGCCATGATCGAATAAACATATTCCATCGCGCCATAACCTTGTGGGTCACCAAATGTTTCTTGGTTCTTATGGTGTTCGCTGACACCATCAAACTTCATGAGGTAATGGGTGAACCCTTCTGGCACTTGGGTTTGTCCTGATCGTACCTGAGTAAAGTCATGGTTAAATGCCAGCACTGCTTTGGGGCGTGCGCCACCAGCACTCATGCCAACTGACAGTAATGACAGCATGGCTTCGCGATCTGTTTTTTCTTGGCTTAACTGAACGGCAAAACTGCCACGCGCATCAATAACCTCTTGGGCAACAGCAACGAGCGACTCAATTTCAATAAGTTGAGAGGCGTTTAGGTTTTTAAGCCGGGTGGCCGGTGCAAACTCCAATGCCCCCATGCCGCGCTTGCCGGTGTATTGCAGTCGTTGCAGCGGGCTAATTTGGTCCGGTGACTTACCTTGCGTGGCGGCCCATGCATTGAGTACGGCATTACCAAAATCATCCGGTAATGAGTCTGCAATGAGTCCGGGCAGGCCTTTGAAGGTGGCAAAGTCTAGCGCTGGAAAGGTATAGATCCGCTTGCCTAAGGGCATGGTTAACGGTGATAGCTCAATGCCGGTATTGATAAAGCTGGGCTCATACTCAAATGCACCCAAACCTGTCTCGGTATTAAAGCTAACCGCGCCGACGGCCTGGTCAAGGTAGTTGACCTGAATGACTTCCATTACCATTCTGCGTCACCGTGCTTTTGTGGCTTTTTGTGTGCCACTGCGCGCTGTCTTTTTTTGCCCTGTAGTTTGGCGAGTTGAATGGGGGAGACAGGTTGCTCTGGCAAAAACAGGTCTAACTGTTGAGTTAGGCCTAGTGCAGCCATAATCGCGACAAAGACTTCTAGCTGAGCTTTGCCTTTTTCAGCGTTTACGATGGTTTTTCGTGACACACCAATATGTTCGGCCAGTTCCTGTTGGGTGCGGTCATGATTGAGCCGCGCTTGTTTTAAGCGCTGACCCAGTTCTTCTGCGAGTGCTAAAGCCGAACCATCTAATTTCATTGCAATGTCCCTTTATGGTTACACTAAAGCAATTTAATCAGTGTTATGGGTAGAATCTAGCACATTGGGTGGTAATGTGTCTTTATGGTAGCCCTACCATCAAAAACTCCATCAGCGCTTTTTGCACATGTAGGCGGTTTTCTGCTTCGTCCCACACCACGGCGCGTGGGTCGTCTAGCATGTCTTCGGAAATTTCTTCGCCACGATGCGCCGGCAGGCAGTGCATAAACAGCGCATCATCCGCAGCATGATCCATTAACCGTGGGTTAACCTGATACATGGCAAAACGACGTTTACGCACGCTTTGCTCAGACTCTTGCCCCATGCTGGTCCAGACATCCGTGGCCACCAAGTGCGCACCTTCTGCCGCGTCTTCAGCGGTTTTTACCAGCGTGGCGCAGTGGGCATATTCTTCCAGCAGGTCTGGGTCTGGCTCAAAGCCATAAGGACAGGCAATTTTTAGCTGAAAACCAAATTGATGGGCAGCATGGACATAGCTGTTGCACATATTGTTGCCATCACCAATCCAGGCAAACGTGCGGCCAGCCAAGGCGCCGCGATGTTCCACGAAGGTTTGCAAGTCGGCTAATAACTGGCAGGGGTGATGGTCATCGGTTAGGGCATTAATGACGGGCACTTTTGAATACTGCGCAAAACGCTCGATAGTGGCGTGCGCAAAGGTACGGATCATGACCGCATCACACATACGCGAGATAACCCGCGCCGAGTCCTCAATCGGTTCGCCACGGCCTAGCTGGGTGTCGCGTGGTGACAAGAAAATGGCCGAGCCACCAAATTGCGCCATGCCGGCTTCAAAAGACACCCGTGTCCGCGTCGATGATTTTTCAAAAATCATGGCCAGCACGCGGTTTTTAAGCGGTTCAAACACCACCCCGGCATTGCGCATTTTTTTCAATTCAATGGCGCGATCCAATACCGCCTGCAATTCGACAGGGGAAAGGTCTAGCAGGGTTAAAAAGTGCCGTACGCTCATGATGCAGCCGTCGTTAAAAAGTCGCGCACCAAGGCGCTGATGCGTTGCACCAACTCATCCGACTCTTCCGCCGAAATAATCAGCGGTGGCAACAAACGGATACGATTTTCGGCGCTAACAATCAGCAGCACACCAGCTTCGCGAGCAAGCGCAACTAATTCAGTGCAGGGTCGTGGCAGCACCACACCCAGCATCAGGCCTGCACCTTCTACTGTTACACCTAGGTCGCCCAGTTCGCGTTCAAAGCCAGCTTTAATGCGGGCGCCCATGGTTGCGGCGTTGTCGATCGGGCCTTTTAATAATTCATTGATGGTGGTCAGTGCTGCACGTGAACCTAGCGGTGTGCCGCCATAGGTGGTGCCATGCATGCCGGGGCCAAACAGCTCAGTGGCGCGGCCAGACACCAACGTGGAGCCAATGGGGAAGCCATTGCCCAAGCCCTTAGCAGTGGTGACCACGTCAGGCAAAATACCCACATGTTGGTAGGCAAAATATTTGCCAGTGCGGCCATTGCCGGTTTGAATTTCATCCACCATTAGGAGCCATTCGTGGCGGTCGCAAAGCTTGCGTAACTCGCTTAAATAGGCAAAACCTTGAGGTGGCATGCGTACGCCGCTTTCGCCCTGAATAGGCTCTACCAAAATGGCCACGATGTTTGGATTTTCGCGTGCGACGGCTTCGATGGCTTCGATGTCACCATGGGGTACGTGCACAAAACCTTGCACCAAAGGGCCAAAACCAGCTTGGATTTTGGTGTTGCCAGTGGCGGTGAGGGTAGCCATGGTGCGGCCATGAAAACTATTGTTCATGACAATAATGGTTGGCAGTGCCACGCCCCGTTGATTGCCATAAAGACGCGCTAATTTAATAGCGCCTTCATTGGCTTCTGCGCCTGAGTTGCCAAAAAATGCACGTGCCATGCCAGACACGGCGCACAGCTTTTCAGCCAACTGTTCTTGCAAGGGCACTTGGAACAAGTTGGAGGTGTGCACCAAGGTGCGCGCCTGGTCGGCAATGGCTTCGGCCACGGCAGGGTGGGCATGGCCTAAACCACACACCGCAATGCCTGCGGTAGTGTCTAAATAACGACGACCTTGAGTATCAAACAGCCAAACACCTTCACCGCGAACAAAAGCGATAGGTTGCCGAGCATAAGTAGGCATTAATGCAGTGGTCATGGGCGTATCACGCGACAATCGGGGAAACACGGAGTGTATCTGTCTCTGCTGTTTTAGCCAAGAAGCGGGCGAGTCTGTTAACATCGCTCTCGACATTTATCTGCCGAAACGAGAGCCACTATGGACGTTCAAGAACTGATCAAGAAACAAATTGCCGATAACAATGTGCTGTTATACATGAAGGGTACACCGCAATTTCCACAATGCGGTTTTTCTGCGCGTGTTGTGGAAGCCATGGTACAAGTAGGTGTTCCATTTGCTTATGTCAATATTTTGGAAAACCCTGAAATTCGCGCCACTTTGCCGATCATTGCTAACTGGCCAACCTTCCCGCAGCTGTGGGTGAAAGGTGAGTTAATTGGCGGTTGTGACATCGTGATGGATATGGTGCAAAAAGGCGAGTTAGCCCCCCTGGTTAAAGCAGCAGCGGGTCAACCAGAAGCATAGGCGGAACGCTGTACTAACCATCAAATCACTGGAGAGCACAGAATGTTCGAGATTATGCTGTTGGCCCTACTGGCCGTTGCAATTTTAATTGTGGTGCTAAGCGTTAAGCAGGTGCCACAGGGTTATGAGTGGACGGTGGAACGTTTTGGCCGCTTCACACATACCTTAAGCCCCGGTCTGCATTTCATCATGCCGTTTTTTGACCAAATTGGCCGCAAACTAACCGTGATGGAGCAGGTGCTGGATATTCCTGCACAGGAAGTGATTTCACGCGATAACGCCATGGTGCGTATTGACGCTGTGTGTTTTTATCAAGTGATGGACACTCCGCGTGCTGCTTACGAAATCCAAGGCCTAGGTTATGCCATTCAGAACTTGGCCATGACCAATATGCGTACCGTGATTGGTTCGTTGGATCTAGATGAAATGTTGTCCCAACGTGACCAAATCAATGGCCGTTTATTGACTGCGATTGACCAAGCCACTGGTCCTTGGGGTATTAAAATTACCCGTGTCGAAATTAAAGACATTACGCCACCAACCGACCTAGTTGAAGCCATGGCTTCGCAGATGAAAGCCGAGCGTATGAAGCGTGCCTCGATTCTGGAAGCGGAAGGTCGTCGTGCAGCTGAGATTTTGACTGCCGAAGGTGAGAAGCAGGGTCAGATTTTGAAAGCCGAAGGTGCGCGTCAAGCGGCATTCTTGGAAGCGGAAGCACGTGAGCGTGAAGCTCAAGCTGAAGCAAATGCAACTGCTGTGGTGTCGGATGCGATTGCCAAGGGTGATATTCAAGCCATTAACTACTTTGTGGCTCAGAAGTATGTTGAGGCCTTTGGTGCCGTTGCGGCATCACCTAATAGCAAAGTGATTATGATGCCAATTGAAGCTACTCAGTTGGTCGGTACTGTGGGTGGTATTGGCGAGTTGGTAAAATCGTTACAGGCTAAGTAAGGAGCGCCACGATGACCCCTATGATGTGGCTGGTGATTGCCTTGGTATTAGCGGCTTCAGAGCTAATCACTGGCAACTTTGTAGTGTTGATGCTGGCGGCTGCAGCAGGGATTGTGGCCATTTCGGCACAAATGGGCTTAGACGACATTACTTGGCAGATCGTATTATTTGGCGCTCTGTCCGTAAGCCTTACGGCTGTTTGGTATCGTCGTCGCCCAAAAATGTTGAAGCCGGAGTCAAATCGAGTAAATACCGGTATGAAACGTTGGCTGGGTCGTGAATTTGTCATCGCTGACGGTATAACGTCGGGTCGTGGTCGTGTTGCCCTCGACGACAGCACGTGGTCGGTGATGGGCCCTGATTGTGCGCCCGGTAGCCGAGTGCGTGTAGTGTCTGTCGAAGGAACAACATTGGTGGTTGAGCTGCTGCCAGATTCGGCAGCGTAAATTTTTTAAAAACGTTAAGGAGAAAATAATGGCCGTATTAGTTGGTAAACCAGCCCCGGATTTTACTGTTCCTGCGGTTTTGGGCGATGGCAGCATTGTTGACAGTTTCACGCTGAGCAGCGCTATCAAAGGCAAGTACGCGTTGGTGTTTTTCTACCCACTGGATTTCACTTTTGTGTGTCCATCCGAGCTGATTGCCTTGGATCACCGCATGGATGATCTGACCGCACGTAATGTAGAAGTAGTGGGTGTGTCGATTGACTCTCACTTCACCCACAACGCATGGCGTAACACCCCCATCAATGATGGTGGTATTGGCCCAGTAAAATACACCTTGGCTGCTGACATGAAGCATGACATTGCCAAAGCCTACGATGTTGAATCTGAAGGTGGTGTGGCTTTCCGTGGTGCGTTCTTGATCGACCCAGAAGGTGTGGTACGTTCACAAATCGTCAACGACCTGCCATTGGGCCGTAGCATGGACGAAATCATTCGTTTGTTTGATGCCCTGCAATTCCACGCTGAGCATGGCGAAGTTTGCCCTGCCAACTGGAAAAAAGGCGACAAAGGCATGGATGCATCACCAGCTGGTGTTGCAAGCTACTTAGCGGAAAACGCTGACAAGCTCTAAGCTTTAGTTGTGCTAGCAGGCGGCTGCCGGAGCAATTCGGCAGCCGCTTTTTTTATGGCGGCTGTTTATGGCATAGGCCTTGCAAGTAGTCTAGTGTTGTTTATTAGGCACTGCTGCAAGGAATATCATGAGCTCACTTGAACCGCCTTTTGATGAGATGTTCGCTGCTAATAGCGACGTTCGTGCGCATTACGCCCGTTACCAAGACTGGTTGGCACACTGGCCAGATGATGAGATGGAGCAGAAGCGGCAAGAGGCTGATCTGTTGTTTCGTCGTGTTGGCATTACCTTCGCAGTTTATGGTGATGAAGCCGGTAGCGAGCGTTTAATACCCTTTGACACCATTCCCCGCATGATTACTGCCAATGAGTGGCAGGTTTTGGCCAATGGCTTGCGTCAGCGTGCATTGGCGTTAAATCAGTTTTTGCACGACATTTATCACGAGCAACATATTTTAAAAGCGGGTGTAGTGCCGGCCGACGTTATTTTGGGTAATGTGAATTATCAATTAAGCATGGTGGGTATCGACTTACCTAACCATGTGTATGCGCATATTGCGGGCATCGATTTGGTGCGGCACCAAAATGGCGCGTATTACGTGCTGGAGGACAATTTGCGTACCCCCAGCGGGGTGTCCTATATGCTGGAAAACCGCAAAATGATGATGCGGTTGTTTCCAGATTTATTTGCTACTCACTCAGTAGCGCCAGTTGATCATTACCCCGAGTTATTGCTGCAAACCTTGCAGGTGGCCAGCCCCTTAGCGGTCAGTATGCCGACAGTGGTGGTGTTAACACCGGGCAGTTTTAATTCAGCTTACTTTGAGCATGCCTTCTTAGCTCAGCAAATGGGTGTTGAGTTAGTTGAAGGCAGCGACCTGTTTGTGCGTGATGGTTGGGTGTGGATGCGGACTACATCAGGCCCCAAACGTGTCGATGTGATTTACCGCCGTATTGATGACGACTT
>CAMTYC010000111.1:0-11614 GCA_947085865.1 uncultured Moraxellaceae bacterium | reverse complement strand
GGCGAATGCCGCACAGGCCGACATTTTGCTGGCCGGTGTGGCCGGTTTGGTGGCTGGTGCCATGTCTATGGCCGCGGGTGAGTATGTCTCTGTTAGCTCACAGGCCGATACCGAGCGCGCTGATTTAGCCATCGAGCGGCGATCAATTAAAGAAGACCATGCTGCTGAGTTGGAAGAGTTAGCAACAATTTATCAGCAGCGTGGCTTAACACCGGATCTATCACATCAAGTGGCAGAGCAGTTGATGGCGCATGATGCCTTGGCAGCTCACGCACGAGATGAAATCGGGATCTCGCCCGTCTCAAGTGCAAAGCCACTGTTAGCGGCGGCATCCTCAGCCGCTATGTTTTTTACTGGCGCCATTTTGCCTTTGATAACCGCGTGGTTAGTGCCACAAGCATATTTAATAGCGGCAGTAGCACTGTTGTCGCTACTCTCGTTGGCTTTGTTAGGGAGTGCTGCTGCCTATATTGGTAGTGCACCCATTTGGCGTGGTGCATTACGTGTGATGTTTTGGGGTGCTGCCGCCATGGCACTCACCGCAGCAGTAGGCAGCTTGTTTGAAGTCAGCACGGTTTAGGAAACAACTATGAGTGAAGTGAGTTTGGTGAATGCGGCAGTTGTGATTTGTGAAGCCAATCATGAGTTGCAGCAAAGCGCCATTCGGGAGGTTGCTACAGAGCATAATATTGCCTTGTTAGAGCTGACCAAAGCCGAGTTTGACGCTGACCCAGAGCGTTACTTAAATCATGCCCGTCATGTTTTGGTGGTTGCTGATACCGATGATGTCAGCTTGCATGTGAGCCAAGCCAAGCGCTTGGAGTTCTCCTTAGGTTTTGTGCCGTCGACTGCTAAAAGTCGTATCCATGAGTGGTTTGGTATTCCTCTTAAATTAAAAGACGCAGCTACGCTGGCGTTCTCCACTAAGCCGGTGGCGATTGATGTGGCTTGCTGCAATGAGGAAGTGGCGCTGGGCATGGTGATGTTAGGTGAGACGCCGTTTATTGATCAGCGTTCGAAAACTTACCAAAATCGTGACATGTCACTGACGGAGTATCTGCAATATTGGCTGGCCTTGGTATGGAGCAGTATTCGTAGTTTGTGGGCGATTAAGCCGTTTGCGGTACGAGTTGTCACCGGTAAAGATGTTGAATTTAAAACAGCGATTACCGGTTTGGTGGCTATTGAAAACGATGTGAACAGTGCGGCAGCCAGACTGATTAATGCCAGCTTATCCGCTCAGGACGGCAAGATATCTACGATATTTATCGCGCCAAAATCAGTCATGGAGTATTTGAGCTTTCTTGCAGCCGGCTTGTTTAAAGGCCGTAAAAAAGCATCTAAGTTGCCGGCTGCATTAAGTTATATCAAAAGTGATTATTTAAAAGTCGAAGCCGAACGGCCGATGACGTATTTTGTCGATGGTCGAAAACGCGTGGCTAACAGCATTGAATTTACCCTGTTGCCGCGGGCAGTGAAAATTAATGTCGGTGATATTAGCCATGCCAGCGCCAATCAAAGTGCGGCGGCAAAAGACACCATGAGAACCGATAATCTGCCGCAAAATGAAGCACGCTTGGCGATGATTCAAAGTCATTTGCCATTAGTAACCCGGGCCAATGAAGAAGACTTTAAAGACCTTTTTTGCTGCTTAAAGACAACGCACAAATTGCACCACACTATGTCGCGCTGATGGTGTTAAGTGTTGTGGTAGCGAGCTTTGGCCTGTTCTTATCTAGTCCTGCTGTCATTATTGGCGCCATGGTTTTAGCACCACTGATGGCGCCAATTATTTCATTAGCCATGGGCTTATTACGCGCCGACCGACAAATGCTGGAGCGCTCGTTAAAGACAATTGCCATTGGTGTTGGCTTGGCCTTGGTAACGGCAGCACTGTTAGCATTGATTATTCCGATTCAAAAAGTGACGCCAGAAATGGCCGGACGTATGCACCCGAATTTGTTTGATTTAGGTGTCGCGATTGCATCTGGCATTGCCGGTGGTTATGCCCACGCCCGCGAAAGCGTTATGAAGAGCTTACCCGGTGTGGCGATTGCGGTAGCGCTGGTGCCACCTTTGTCGGTGGCGGGTATCGGCATCGGTTGGTGGCAGTGGGATATGTTTAGCGGTGCAATGCTGCTATTTTTAACTAACCTTGTGGGTATTTCATTAGCGGCGGCATTTACTTTTTTAGCCTTAGGTTATGCACCGATTGTGCGTGCCAAACGTGGATTGCTGGTGACTGGCGCGATATTAACGACCGTGGCCATTCCTCTGACCATTGCTTTTGTGGATATTAAGCAGCGTTGGCAGGCAGAGCGCGACCTTGTGCGTGATGAGTTTTTGATTAATAACAAACCCATTAACTTTGTTAGCCCACAGGTGAATCGTACCGGTGATAGTTTGGTGGTGCGCAGTGACTTGGTGTCTGAGCAATCTATTGATGCGCAAGATCTGCAGCAGTTACGACAACAACTGAGTCAGCAATGGGGCAGGCCGGTCAGTTTGGATTTAAGTATCCGTTTGCGTGTGCAAGCGAATTAGCGTTGAGAGAAAGATTATGGAAAATAAAAGTATTTCGTTAAATATTCATGCCGATGGCAAGAACATGGTGATTGCCTATTTGCTCTGGTGGTTTTTGGGCTGGGCTGGTATCCACCGTTTTTATCTGGGGAAAACAGGTAGCGGTATTGCGCAGTTGGCGTTAACTGTTATTGGTTGGGCCACGGCAGTTATTTTGATTGGTTTTGTGTTTTTGGCGATCTGGGGCATTTGGTGGTTATGTGATGCTTATTACGTGCAAAAGTATGTGAAAGAATCGAATCAGCTGGCTGGATTGGACGGTTCAACATTTACTGTCAGCACACAAAAACAAAGTAGCAATAACCTAGAGCAGCTCGAGCGCTTACATGCCCTGTATGAAAAAGGTGTGTTTACACGTGAAGAGTACGAGCAGAAAAAGTCTGAATTAATGTAAGTGATGGCGTCACTAGTGGAGGCTTATTAACCGCCGGTGACGTTCATAAACCGCACCACTTGTAGTTCATCAACGACAAACTCATGTTGCTTTGGTTTGTGCTGTAGCGCTTTATACAAGGCATCCAGTACGGGTCGTGAGTCATTTGGGTGTTGCCGTAATAGTGCACGAAAGTCGACACTGTTTTCGTGGCCTAGGCACATTAACAGTCGTCCATTGGCGGTCATCCGTAAGCGATTACAGCTACTGCAAAAGTTATTGGAGTGCGGCGAAATAAAGCCAATACGGGTGTTTGGGTGATCCGTTAGTGCCACATATCGGGCTGGGCCACCACTTTGGTAATCGCTGTCTTGTAGGCGAAAGTGTTGAGCTAAATCCGCACGAATTTGGCTGCTAGCATAAAAGTCTTCACCGCGGCTGCGGCCCACATCCCCTAACGGCATTTCTTCTATAAAGCTGATATCAAAACCTTGTTTGATTGCGTAGCGCACCAGGTCGACAACTTCGTCTTGATTGCGTCCAGCCATCACCACGGTATTGAGTTTAATCTTCTTAAACCCTGCAGATTTAGCAGTATCAAGCCCTGCTAACACCTGATCCAATTTGCCATGACGGGTAATGGCTTGGAAGCGATCGGCCTGCAGGCTATCTAGGCTGACGTTGATGCGGCTAACACCGGCGGCGGCCAAAGGCGCTGCAAGTGCTGACAGGCGTGAGCCATTAGTGGTCAGTACCAATTCCTGCAAACCGGGCAGGGCAGCAATGCGTGTGCATAGTGTAGTGATGTCGGGGCGAATCAGCGGTTCGCCACCGGTAATCCGAATTTTGCTGATGCCGGCGGTGACAAAAACATCCGCCAGACGATAAAGCTCATCTGCGCTCAAGACTTCATGCCGTGGCAGGAAAGTCATGTCATCGGCCATGCAATAGACACAGCGAAAATCACAACGATCCGTGACGGATAAGCGTAGGTAGTTAATGTGCCGACCAACACCGTCAATCAATTTGCTAGGTGTTAAGGTTGGCAACCGTAGGGTGGTCATGACATCAGCTCACTAAAATTAATAAAGCCAACGGGCTCGCCACGCTGTATCTGTTGGTTTGGCTCAATGATGGCTAGACCATTAGCCCAGCAGGCTGGGAGTAACATAGCGGAGCTTTGCTGCGGGTGCGGCGTGACCACCAGCTCATGGCCTAGTTGCTGTACTTGTGCACGCAAGTATTGCCGGCGAGGATTGTTTTTTAACCACTCAAAATTTGCCGGCAAGCTAAGCTGTAATGGTGGTTCTACGCGGCGACCTTGCGCGCCCAACAGATAAGGCCTAGCCACAATCAGCGCGGTAATTAAGGCTGATACCGGATTTCCAGGTAAGCCTATCCACGGGGTTTGTTGCACATAACCAAAGGCAAAGGGCTTGCCCGGCTGTATCGCCAGGCGCCATAAATCTAAACTGCCCAAATCAGCTACTGCATGTTTTAAGTGATCTTCCTCACCAACCGACACACCACCCGAGCTCAGCAATACATCGCACTGCTCGGCGCCTTGCCTGAGCGCTTTTTTGCAGTCGTCCAAGTTGTCTGCAATATGACCCAGATCAATCACCTCGATGCCCCAGCCTTGCAGCAGCGCGGTGAGGGCATAATGATTGGAGTTATAAATTTGTCCCGGCAAACGTGGTGTGCCCAGCTCGATTAATTCATCACCGGTTGATAACAGCCCCACACGTAAGCTGCGATGTACCTTAACCGTACTAATGCCAAGGCTGGCTAACAGGCCCATGTGTTGTGGACCTAGGCGTGTGCCGGCAGCTACGGCCAAATCGCCTAACATGAGCTCTTCGCCAGCAAGGCGGACATTAGCGCCGGCTTTGCAGGCCGGAAATGTCACCTGATTTTCTTCGGCTTGGCAGGACTCTTGTGGTACCACGGTGTCGGCGCCAGGGGGCATCGGGGCGCCGGTAAAAATACGCAGGCAATGTCCGGGCTTTAGGGCTTCCGTGCTGGCATGACCTGCCGTTAGTCGTCCAGCAAGTAATAGGGTGCCGCCACTCTCGCCCAAGTCACTAGCGCGTAGGGCATAACCATCCATGGCGCTATTGTCCCAGGCTGGAAGGGGCGCAGGGGCAACAACGGACTCGGCTAAAATACGACCCGCGGCTTGGCTTAGCTCGATAGGCTGGCTGGCGGGTGCCGCTGGCAGCAGCGACTGTAGGCGTTGGATGGCCTCTTCCACCGCTAACAAAGGGCTTTTCATCCGCGTGTGTCGCACAAAGGTGCTGCAGGGTGCTGCGGTGACCCAAGGTGCGGGACAAAGTTGCAGGGCCGCGTACGGTTGTCTAGCTGTGATAACAAGATGCCTTCCCAAGCAGTTCTGCAGGCATTGGTGGAGCCGGGCAGAGCACAGATTAAGGTGCCGTTGCTAATGCCGGCCAAGGCGCGTGACTGCATGGTGGAAAGACCGATATCGCTAAATGAAATATGGCGAAATAACTCACCAAAACCATCAACAGAGCGCTCAATGAGTGGGCTGATGGCCTGTGGTGTGACATCGCGCTGAGCAAAGCCGGTGCCACCAGTGATTAAAATTACCTCAACATCAGCGGCGGCGATCCATGGGCAAACGCGAGCGCGTATTTGCCAAATATCATCACGCACAATGGCACGATCGGCCAATTGATGACCAGCCGTAGCCAGTGCGTCAGCTAATAGTTGGCCTGAGCTATCGGTGCTTAAGTCGCGGGTATCACTAACTGTTAATACCGCGATGCGCAGTGCTTTAAAGTCGGCTGCGTGAGTGTGTGCCATGTCGTTATCTCCAATAATTCAGTTGGGCGCGAGTCTCATGTCACGACCAGCGTTGGGCGGCCGTCAAATCGCTGTCGCGAGACTCCACCCAGTGTGCTTGGCCGTTGCGTTTTTCGCGCTTCCAAAACGGTGCCTGCGTTTTCAGTATGTCCATAATGAAGTTAGCGGCATCAAAAGCGGCTTGCCGATGAGCACTGGCCACGGCCACAAACACAATGGCGTCGCCCGGCTTTAAAACGCCATAACGATGAACAATATCAACGCCCAGCAGCGGCCATTTGCTACGTGCTGTAGCTTCAATCTGCGCCAAACTGGCTTCTGTCATGCCGGCGTAGTGCTCCAGAAAAAGTTCATCAATTTGGCCATCCGCACAGTGGCTGCGAACATGGCCAACAAAGCTCACAATGGCACCAATATCATGGTTGGTGTGCATAGCCTGCATGCGTTGGCCAACATCAAAAGCCGCTTGTTGGATTTGGCTAGTCATCATTAACCCCCAGTCACCATAGGGAAAAAGGCGATCTCGTCTTGATCACTAATCGGCTGATCTAACTGGCATAAGGTTTGATTGCGTGAGCAGCACAGGCGGGGGTCGTTTAATACTTGCCACGCTTCGCCCCGGCTTAATAAAACCTGCCTTAGGTCGGCTAGTGTGTGTATGTCCGCATTTAACTCAAGGATTTCTTGGCTTTGGCCCAGGGCCTCACGGTAGCGAGCAAAATACAAAATATGAATGCTCATTTGTCCTCCGCTAACGGCTCAGCAAGGAAATGACCACTAGCACCACCAAGCTTTTCTAATAAGCGAATATGTTCAATTACCATGCCACGATCGACAGCTTTACACATGTCATAAAGTGTTAGTGCGGCCACCGATGCGGCGGTTAGTGCTTCCATTTCGACGCCAGTTTGACCCTGCAGGCGGCACTGTGTGGTGATCACGACAACGGAATCGGATAGTGTGCTGAATTGAACGTTTACACTGCTCAGCAGCAGCGCATGGCATAGCGGAATGAGCTCATGAGTTCGTTTGGCGGCTTGAATGCCAGCGATACGGGCAACTGCAAACACATCCCCTTTTGGGTGTTCTTTATTTAGCAGCATGGCCAAGGTGTTGGGCAACATACGTACCCGTGCTTCCGCCACAGCCTCGCGCACGGTCGCTGCTTTGCCACTGACATCAACCATCTGTGCCTGGCCTTGGGCATCTAGGTGAGTAAAGTTAGTGCTGCTCATTTAGCTGTTCCAATGTATTGATATTACTAAGACGCGGATCGTTTACATCGCAGTCTAATGCCTGAGCATTTAGGCTCAGTAATAGGTCGCGCGGACTACGTTGGCCCTCAGCCCATGCTTGTTCAATAGTCGGTTTTAGGCAGGTTGGAATGACGCAAAATACGGACTGCCATATGCTATTTTGACGCACCATGACTGGGCGGTTTTTGCTGTTTTTCGCGCACTCAAATAGCGCCATGACTAAATCCGTGTCCATTAATGGTGCGTCGCAAGGCAATACCAGCAGGTAGTCACCAGAGCTTATGGCAAGGCCTGCACGAATGCCAGCAAGTGGCCCTGGGTAAGAGTCTTCAACATCGGTGACAATGGCATCGGCATATTTCCGGTACTCATCGAGGTTCCGGTTGCAGGAAATAATCAGCTCAGTCGTGAGTGGGCGCAACAGCTCAGATGTCCATTGAATCATAGGCTTAGCACGCCATAGCAGCAGGCCTTTATCCTCTCCACCCATGCGCCGACCTTGGCCGCCACACAACACCAGTGCTGAAAACTTCGTCATGTTCACCATGGTTTTGGCCATTCTTTTGTCCTAGTTCATGAGTCTTATATGCAATGCCTGTGCCGCTTTTAGTCGGAGTGGTATAAGCCTTGCTATGTATCAGTTCTGATTCTAGGAGTTTCACCGTGAGCACATTGCCCAAACCGCTGGCTGTTATGTTGGTGGATGACCAAGCGCCACGCGCTGCGTTACTGGAGCAGGCATTACGCGATCAGAACTTTGTGGTGGTGGCGCGTTTGGCTAGTGCTGAAGGTTTAGTGGAGGCCGTTAAGCGACATCAACCTGACGTTATCATCATTGATATTGACTCTCCCGACCGCGATACCTTGGATACCATGGCGGTGTTACATCGCGATTCACCTCGCCCGGTGGTGATGTTTACCGCCGATGGTGACAGCAACACCATCCATCGCGCGGTGAATGCCGGCGTTAGTGCCTATGTTGCCGATGGCCTGCAAATGGCACGGGTGCGCCCCATTATTGATGTCGCGATTGCCCGCTTTCGTGAATACCAAGCCTTACGTGACGAATTAGAAGTCACCCGCAATCAATTGGCAGATCGCAAACGCATTGATCAAGCCAAGGCCATGCTAATGAAAAGCCGCGGCATGAATGAAGATCAGGCTTATCGCGCTATGCGCAAAATGGCGATGGACCGAGGTCAGCGCATCGGCGAGGTGGCGGCCAATATTATTGCGGTGCTGGGTCTGTTGGAAGGAGATGGTCATGGTTGAGAAAAGCTTATTACGTCTCGGCTATATGCCATTGACCGATAGTTTGCCGCTAGTGGTTGCTAGTGAATGGGGCTTTTTTGCGGATGAGGGCTTATCCGTTACCTTGCAGCGTGAAACCTCGTGGGCAACCTTGCGCGACAGGGTCATGGTGGGGCAATTAGATGCCGCACAAATGTTGGCCCCCATGGTGTTGGCTGGAAGCTTAGGTTTGGGTGGTTTGCGGGTGCCATTAGAGACTGCTTATGCCTTGGGTCGTAATGGCAATGCCGTCACTGTGTCACACCCGCTGTTTGCTCAGTTGCTAGATTTAGCTCGTGAAGACACACCACTAGGCTGTGCTCGTGCATTAGCGCGGGTGGTGACAGCCAGGCGTGAGCGCGGTTTGGCGCGTCTGGTGTTTGCGGTGGTGTATCCGTTTTCTGCTCATGCTTATTTGTTACGCCATTGGTTGGCTTCGGCAGGGTTAGATCCAGATCGTGATATTGATTTAGTGGTTTTGCCGCCCTCGCAAATGGCAGATCACTTACGGCTGGGTCATATTGATGGCTTCTGCGCAGGCGAGCCTTGGAATAGCTGGGCGGTTCAGCGCCAAGTCGGGCATGTCTTAATTAGTGGGCATCAAATCTGGCAAAACGCGCCTGAAAAAGTGTTGGGGGTAACAGCTCAATGGACTTTGCAGCACCCAGACACGCATGCGGCGTTGGTGCGGGCGCTATACCGTGCTGGCGAAGCGATAGCACAAGACCTGAGTGCAGCCTTGGTGTTGCTTGCTCGTGGCGACCATGTTTCGGTGCCGGTGGAGTGTTTAACCATGGCGTCGTCTGGGCGCTTGCCAGCAGGCTTGGGTCAGCAGCCATTAGCCGCTCATCACTTTCATAACTTCTCTGGTATGCAAGCTAACTTTCCTTGGCAGTCACAGGCGCTTTGGTTTATTGCGCAGATGCAGCGTTGGGGGCAGTTGCCGGCAGGCGATTACTCGCAACTTGTGCGGCAATCCTGGCGCAGCGATTGTTATCGCCGCTTTCTGAATGGCATTTGTGATGCTCCTGTGAATGACCACAAGGTGGAAGGTGCGCATTTAAGTGTGTGGCAAACCCCAGGTGAATATGGGCCTCTCGCCGTGGCCGAGGACGCATTTGTTGATGCTGCTTTATTTGATTCGGCATCAATTTTGCGCTGAGCCATTAACGCGCAGAAAAGCGCCTTTTTGGTGCGTCGCTGGCGTTAAATGTTGAAGCGGCGGCGGAATGACTATGTAACACCTTGATTATACAGAGCTTGAACAGTTGGCACGGCAATTGCTTTGTTACTGATGCAAGACGGTCAATGGCGACCGCAACTGAATTTACATTAGCAGGGCAATGGCGCTCACAACATGGACATAGGTCCAAGTCGTGGGCGTTTTTTTTTGCACAAAGGAGTTCAACGATGATGCGTAAATTGATGCTGCCCGCTTCACTGCAAGTCATGGCCTTATTTGGTGTGATGATGGCGCCGGCTTCGGCCTCGGTGGGTTATCCCGAGAAAGAAGAGCTCAAATTTGGCTTTATTAAACTCACTGATATGGCGCCTTTAGCGGTTGCGTATGAAAAAGGCTTTTTTGAAGACGAAGGACTGTTTGTCAATTTAGAGGCACAGGCTAACTGGAAAGTACTGTTAGACCGTGTGATTTCTGGCGAGCTTGATGGTGCGCATATGCTGGCGGGTCAGCCGTTAGGTGCCACCATTGGTTATGGCACCAAGGCGCACATCATTACTGCCTTTACCATGGATTTAAACGGTAACGCCTGCACGGTATCTAATGCTGTTTGGGCCGACATGAAAAAGCATGTTGAGCTGAAATCAGGCAAACCTGTTCATCCCATTCGTGCCAGTGCTTTGAAGCCGGTTGTTACGAGCTACCGTCAAAAAGGTAAGCCACTGAAGTTCGGTATGGTGTTTCCGGTATCCACACACAACTACGAGCTGCGCTACTGGCTGGCGGCGGATGGTATTCACCCTGGCTTTTATGCACCTCAACGTGGCGACACCGCTGGCACTTTAAAAGGTGATGTTCATATTTCCGTGACACCGCCGCCACAAATGCCGTCCACGCTAGAGGCTGGCACCATTAATGGATATTGCGTAGGTGAGCCGTGGAACCAGCAAGCAGTTTTCCGTGGCATTGGTGTGCCAGTGATTGCTGACATGGCCATTCGCAATAACGTTGCCGAAAAAGTCTTTGGTGTGAGCAATGAGTGGGCCGCTAAAAACCCAAATACTCATATCCGTGTCGTGAAAGCATTGATTCGTGCCGGTAAGTGGCTGGATGAAAACAACAACGCTAATCGTAAAGCCGCCGCTCAAATGATTAGCCGCTCAAACTACGTTGGTGCCGATTACAAAGTGATTGCAAACAGCATGACCGGTGTCTTTGAGTATGAAAAAGGTGACCTACGTCCGGCGCCTGACTTCAATGTGTTCTTCCGTTATCACGCCACTTATCCCTACTACTCTGATGCTATTTGGTACATGACACAAATGCGTCGTTGGGGCCAGATTCCCGATGCCAAACCAGATAGCTGGTACTTGGACATGGCGAAAAAAGTCTTTCGTCCTGACATCTACCGTCAAGCGGCAGCTGACTTAATTAAAGACGGCAAGATGAAGCCCAGTGACTTCCCGAACTTCAAAACTGAAACCGGTTTCCGTGCGGTAAAAGCCACCACCTTTATTGATGGCATTCCCTTTGATGGTCGCAAGCCGAACGCCTACATCAATAGCTTTCCGATTGGCCTGAAAGGCAATCAAACCCCGTAATTGCAACTGAAGAGATTGATCATGAATAGCACCAACTGGATCCGACCGATGCTTAAGTTTGTAGCTGAAATTAAGTTGAGTACGGTGTTGCGTCACCTCGGTGCACCGCTGCTTGGTTTAGCCATATTTCTGCTGATTTGGCAGTTTGCATCACAACGTATTGATACCTCCTTGGGTACTTTTCCAGGCCCGCTAGAAGTGGTGGAGCAGGCAGGAAATTTATTTGATGAGCATCAAGCACAGCGTGAGCGCGGTCGGGTCTTTTTGGAGCGCCAAGAAGAGCGTATTGCTGCTCGATTAGCGGAAGACCCAAGTTGGGAGCCAGTACGCCGCAGTTATACCGGCTCGCCTACTTTTATTGACCAAATTGGCACTAGTTTGTTCACCGTGTTAGCAGGTTTTGTACTGGCCTCGCTGATGGCGATACCACTTGGCATCGTTATGGGCTTGAGTCGTTTTGTGCACAACGCAGTGAACCCCATTGTGCAGATTTTCCGCCCAGTCT
>CAMTYC010000110.1:0-16390 GCA_947085865.1 uncultured Moraxellaceae bacterium | reverse complement strand
TGCTCGCTCAGCCAAAAGCCAGCATCACTGAACAAGATTCTTGAACAGCTTCCCGTCTTTCATAATCACAACGAAGTTGTTTTCTGGGTCCGCGATCAGGTTAATGTCGGTGAGTGGGTCGCCATTCACAAGCAGCAGGTCAGCAAGCGCACCCTCTTCGACAACACCAAGCGCTCCGGGATAGGGGCTGCGCAAGCCTGAAAGTGCCAGCAACTGGGCATTATCACGTGTTACCAACTTAAGGACTTCGGCTGGCTTAAACCATTCAGCAAGCTGTGGAATAAACGCATTTTGCTCGTGGTTAAGGTCAGGCTCAAATAAAAAGTCGGTTCCCCAAGCGAGCTTTACGCCTAGATCACGCGCCAAGGGCCAAAGCCGAGCTTGGCCATCTAGCACGGGGGCTCGCTTGATGACGCGCTGGGGGTTCATATCGGGAGTGTTCGGCCTAAGCACCTGAGTGGAAAGCCAGACATTATGCTTAACCATCATCCGCAGCGTTTTTCTATCTAAAAGCTGGCCGTGATCGATGACCTTAACACCCGCCTTGATCGCACGCTGCACTGCGCGCGGAGTGTAGGCATGCACAGTCACATAGGTGCCCCAATCTTCAGCAGCTTCCACGGCTGCCCGCATCTCGTCGAAGGTGTACTGCGTCACATCAACAGGATCGTAATCCGAAGATGTGCCGCCCCCGGCCATAATTTTGATCTGACTGGCACCAAATCGCAGATTCTCGCGTGTAGCTGTCAAAACTTCATCTCGACCATCGGCAATAAAGGTCGCGCCCATTTGTTCAGCACGAGAAACTTCCCCGAAAAAACGCCGAGAACGTTCGTGCGGTAGACGCATATCGCCATGACCCGAGGTCTGGCTAATGGTCGCGCCCGAAGGCCATATACGCGGCCCAATAACCCGACCTGAATCAATAGCTGCCTTTAGCTCAAAAATCGGGCCGCCCGCATCACGCACTGCGGTGAATCCACGCAGCAACATCTCTTCTGCATTGCGGGCAACAGCAGCATTGATCTTGGCTGGCGATAGATCCGGCGAGTGGAGATCTGTCATGCTCAAAGCGCCGAACGTCATGTGAACATGCGCATCAATCAGACCAGGCATCAAGGTGCGCCCATCCCCTTGAATAATGCGTGTATCAGCCCTGCGATCGACCGGAATTGGGTTGGTGGAGATGCGTTCGATGATATTGCCGCGCACCAGCACATTCGAAGGGGCAGAAAGCTTATTGCTGGTGCCGTCAAAAATGCGCACATTCTCAAACAACAAGGCCGACGACGGTGCACCTTGCTCCTGACCAATGGCTGGCATAACAAGGCCGACTGCCAGAAATAATGCAAGGCATGGCTTGAACAAGAGCCGCATAGCAGCCTCCGATTTTAGTTGTAGTAATAGGCCTTATTGTGCGTTTGAAGCCATCAAATCTAATTATCTCAATATCTGCTTTAAATCGGCTCGACAAGACTTAGACAGCACCCTTCCGCACAAACCGATAAAACAAGTTCGGCTCCGACACCACAAAAATTTCCCCATCTTCGCCCAATGCCAACCCTTCTGGTTGCGGCACTTTGCGTTGTAAACCATGCTGCCCACGCCATAACGGCAACATGCCCAGCAGCTCGCCAGATAGGGCATATTCTGCAATCACCGCAGACTCTTCACTGAGCAGTAACAAACTTTGGGTGGGTGGGCTAATACTGATGGAAGCCAGGTCGCTCATGAATAAGGCCGACGAGCGCTTTGGTTTCCACTGTGATTGTGTTTGCTGGTTCAAGGTGACAATCGACATCGGCCACTTTTCTTGCACCATAAACAATGTTTGGCTGCTGTCATCCCAATCCGCGCCTTCTAGTCCTAGGTTGCTGAACGCAGACAGGTTCATGGCATGTTTAACCGATTCACCTACATTCACGTTCGGCGTTTCGGGCTGGATATCAATCCAATACGCTTTGTTTTTGCCTTCAGAGATCACCACATATTCAAAGCCCTGAATATGGCTAATGCCTTCAATATCGTCTGCGTTATCTAGATCAATAATACGTAGCACATCACCACTGGGCGACAGTTCGATGGCTTGTGTGGGGCGATTTGTCACACCCATCAGGGTGTTGGTGTGATGGTTATAAGTAAGGCCCGACAGATTACGCTGAATGCCTGCCAGTGGCTTAGCTTCAATGACGACCTGGTAGTCGGATAGCTGCAGGCTGCTGCGCTGCGTTTGGGGGCTTAACTGCGTCAGATAAAACCAATGGTAGGCCACCGACAGCGGCTTAAAGACGATGCCCAGTGTGATGACCGGCAGCAGCAATAAAACCCATAAATAACGCCGTTTACTAAGCACTGTGCCATCTCTCCTAAACAGATAAAGATGCTGACACAGGCTTAGGTGGCAAACAACAGAGTTAACGTTGTGTCGGTGTTAACGAACTCATAATACCAATAACCTGCCAATAACTTGGTGGCTCTGGGATGACCTGACGTTGTTTTAATAGCTGATGTGCTTCGGCTAGTTTAAACCACGGGCAAGATGCCAAAATATGGTGTTCCATGTGGTAATTCACGCCTATAGGCGCGACCAAGGCTCTAGCCAACCAGCCGGCACGCACGCTGCGGGTGTTTTCAAACATATTAATGTTGCGGGCACAGGCGGCGTGTTCGGCCATGGAGCGAATGCGCATTAACACCATAAAAAAGGTTAAGTGAGCGCCCACCCAACACAGGTATAACCAGGCATGGCCAGCGGCACTTAACATCATAAACAGCGCGATATTAGTGATCAGCATGGGCGTGAACTCACCCAAAAAGTGTTTTAGGTGATGCAACCAAGACTGGCGCGGCAGCCATTTCACTTCGCCGGTTACTGTCCACTGCATCAGGCCTAAATCCATTAACACGCGGCCAATTAAAAACTTAATTCCAATCAGGCCGCTTAGGTCGCGGGCAAATTTTCGTGTTAACGAGCGTGGTGTGGTGGGATAACCGTCACGCAAGATCAAATCTGGGTCGTCTGTGGTGCCGGTGCGGGTGTGATGGATGAAGTGATAGGCGCGGTATTTAGCCAAGTTGTTCCATAACGGTTTGGCACATAGCCAATCGGTGAGCACGCTGTTGAGCCATTTAGTTTTGAACAAGGTGCCGTGTGCGGCGTCGTGTACCAAAATCGATAACGACAACTGCCGTCCCGCCAAAAACACCATGCCCAACACAATACCGGGTACGGCTAACCACCATGCAAACTGACTCACCCAGGCCATCAACGTAAAAATTAGCGCCACCCCGCCCCAAGTCATCAGTACCGCCCACGCACCCATAACATCCGAGCGCTGGGTTAGTGCACGAATTTCCTCTCGCGACAACACATCGGTCACGCGCTGTTTGGTGGCTGCACTTTGTGCAAACACGGCTTCTGAGTCTATGTGGTCAACACTCATACAAATATTACTCAATTTGTTGTAAAGTTAATTTATATGTATGATTACAGCAATTGACCCCGGGAGCAAGGCCATGAATCAATCTACCCCTGCATTACATCCAGATGCACTCGCCAATACCCATGAGGTGTTTAACCAAACACCAGCTTTAGTGGACTACAACGCCTTTGATGGCGACACCGCGCTAAAAGAAGCAGTGATTCGTGAGGGTGCGGCTTCGGCCATGAATGAGCTGTCCGCTTTTGGTGCCCGCACTGGCAGTGCCGAAGTGATTGAGTGGGGCTTTTTGGCCAATGAATTTAAACCGCAGTTCCATAGCCACGACCGTTTTGGTAATCGCATTGATTTAGTGAAATACCATGACAGCTATCACAAGCTCATGGAAATGGCCTTAAGCGAAGGGCTGCATTCTGGCCCCTGGGCCAAGCCCGGCCCCGGCGCCACTGTGGTGCGCGCGGCCAAATCGTATTTACAAACCCAAGTGGATGCCGGCCATGGTTGTCCATTATCGATGACCTATGCCGCCGTGCCTGCGCTGCAAAGCACACCCGAACTGGCCAAAGACTGGATTCCTAAAATCCTGACCAATTCTTATGACCCACGCAATGTGCCGCATATGGAAAAGCAAGCACTGACCATTGGTATGGGTATGACCGAAAAACAAGGTGGCTCGGATGTGCGGGCTAATACCACACGAGCTTGGCCATTGGCTGCCGAAGGCTCGGGTCAGCCCTATGAGTTGATTGGTCATAAGTGGTTCACCTCTGCCCCCATGTGTGATGCGTTTTTGATGCTGGCACAAAGTGCCGGCGGCTTAAGTTGCTTCTTAGTGCCACGCTGGCGCCCAGATGGCAGCAAAAATCCGGTGCATGTGCAGCGCCTGAAAAACAAAATGGGCAATGTTTCTAATGCCTCTTCCGAAATTGAGCTGCGTGGTGCTCTGGGTTGGATGGTGGGTGAAGAAGGTCGTGGGGTGCCGACCATTATCGACATGGTGGCCGGCACCCGTTTTGATTGCATGGTGGGCTCTAGCGCCAGCATGCACCATGGCGTGGCACAAGCCATCCATCACGCTGCCCACCGCAGCGCGTTTGGTAAGCGCCTAATCGATCAGCCCGCCATGCAAAATGTGTTGGCCGATTTGCAGCTGGAAGTGGAAGGTGCGCTGGCCATGTCGATGCGTATGGCGCGTGCCATGGATAACAAACAAGACGAACACGAAAGCTTGTTGTTACGCCTTGGCCTGCCCGCTGGCAAATACTGGATCTGCAAACGTAACCCAGCTCATGCTTACGAAGCTATGGAGTGCATTGGTGGTAATGGCGTGATGGACGACTTTATTATGGCGCGCTTGTATCGTGACGCCCCCATCAATGCGATTTGGGAAGGTTCTGGCAATGTGCAGGCGCTGGATATGATTCGCGCCATGGTGAAAACACCAGCGGCGGTGAACACTTGGTTTGTCGAAATGGCCAAAACCAAGGGCGCCGATGCGCGACTCGATGCCAGCATTAAGCAGCTACAAAAAGAGCTGGCTGATGTCAGTGACATGGAATACCGCGCACGCTCGGTGATTGAGCAAATGGCACTGACCATGCAGGCTAGTCTGTTAGTACAGACTGGTAATAACGCTGTGGCAGAGGCATTTATTGCGTCGCGTCTGGGTGCCAAAGGCGAACACAATTATGGTAGCCTGCCCCGAGGAATTGATGTGCAAACACTGATCAATCGCGGTAATCCATTACAGGAATAACAATATGAGCCATCGCTTAGCCGGTTTTACCACACGCCCTTTCACGCTGCTAAATGAAACCCGTGATGTGTTTATAACCGGCAATGGCCCCGCGGTGGTGATTCTGACTGAGGTGCCAAACATCACCCCAGAAGTGGCCAAGTTTGCCCAACGGGTTGCGGATGCTGGCTTTCGGATTTATATGCCACAGTTGTTTGGCACCCCGGGCAAACCGTTTAGCCACCTAAGTGCGGCTCAAACACTTACCCATGTCTGTATTAGTCGTGAGTTTCGTGTGCTGGCCGCCAATAAATCCAGCCCCATCATTGATTGGTTACGTGCCTTGGCACGGGAAGCACATAGCGAGTGTGGTGGCCCCGGTGTGGGTGTGGTTGGCATGTGCGTAACCGGCAATTTTGGCCTGGCCATGATGTTAGATGCACCGGTGATTGCACCGGTGCTATCACAGCCCTCACTTCCTGTTGGCCCACTGCCTTCACAGCGTGCTGGTCTGCATGCCTCATCTGTTGAAATTGAAGCCGCGCACGACAAGATCAACAACCATGGCGCACGCATTTTGGCCATGCGTTTTGAAGGTGACTTATTGTGTCCGGGTGAACGCTTCCGTCGCCTACGTGAAGAGTTTGGCGATGCTGTGGAGACCATCGAAATTGCCGACCGCCATGCCAAAAAAGGCACTGGAGTGCCTGCCCATAGCGTGCTCACCACACACCTTATTGATGCCGATGGTGAGCCCACCCGTGCCGCTCTCGATCGCACCTTAAGCTTCTTAAAAGAGCAATTAGTGACGAGCTAATTGCTCCACATGGCCAGTGCAGGCAGAGGCAATAAATGGATTGCTGATGCCGGTGCGCTCGGCAATGCGCTGGTTACGTACACACTCACGCTCATCAACCGGATCTAAACGACTCCACGCGTTATAGAGCTGCTCACGCTGACGCGACAGTGCCAAGCCGTAACGATCCTGAAAGTACAAATAGATTCTAGCGACATCACCACGCACTTCCTCGCGCGGCATAAACACACGCGCTTTGAAGTCAACTCGGCTACCACACTGGCCATAACCTTCACCGTTGTGGTTCGCAATCATGCCAAAGCGTAAATTGCCACGATCACCATTAACTTCACCCACCACTGGAATCAGATTGTGTGGGTCTCCTTCCATCATGCTAAAGACTGGGTCATTTGCTGTGCAGTTAGCTCGCCCGCCTTCACGCCAGCAGGTACGCTGCTGGCCAAACTCAGAGGCTGGCACCACATGCTCCCACTCAATTCGGCTGGCGCGTTGTTCATTACGGCGTACTTCATAACCACAGCTGGCTAAATCAAGTTGCCAGCGTTTGCCAACAGCAAATATTTCACAACCACAGTAATAATCTAACTCGCCCGGCGCATGCACCTCTTGCTGCAAAAATCGTTTCGCTTGGCTAAAGCTCATGCCTTCCGCAGGGCCAAAGGCGGTTTCACTTTCCGCATAAGCCGTGCTTAATTCCTCCAGTAATTCTGGATCTAACCACTGCAACACCATCACCAACAATACCGCCAACGCCGACACCACCACCTTATTCCGCATCTGTTTTACAGCCCTCCACTAAACCAGGCGGCATGCTAGTGGATTGCTGTAAGTAATTGGCTGTTAGGGTGTACTATGTGGATGATTTTCAGGCACTTAATAAAAAATGGTGGCAGCAAACGTGCATAGCCCAAATAGTGATGTGACCATTAATCGTCTACCCGCCATTTATGGCCATTTTTTGGTCGACTTAATGTGCAGTCGAGGTTTGTCTGAACAAGACGTACTGGCCAATACCGGACTCACCATGGCACAACTGGCAGAACATGACCGGCATATTTCCGGTGGCCAGCATGCGCTGATACTGGGAAATGCCTTGCGGCTAAGCCAAGACCCGGGCATCGCCTACGAGATTGGCCTAGCCAGCCAGCTCACCAAACATGGTTTTATTGGTTTTGGCCTAATGAGCTGTGCCACCGTGCGTGACGCCTTGAGTTTAAGCCAACGCTTTTTAAGCGCGCGGGTGCCACTTTTTCATCCGGATATTCGCCAAGAAGACGATCAGATTGTGGTCGAGATGCAAGCAACCAAACCCTTAGGTGATTTGTATCAGGCCATTTATGACATGGTGTTGGTCGAGTTATGTTGTCTGTTTGGCCGGCTGATTCATGGTGGCAACACGCCCTCAAGCTGGTTAAGCGAAATCTGGGTGCCCTACCCCGAACCCAGTCATTACGCTCGTTATAAAGATCGGCTGCCACGCTTTCGCTTTAATCAAGTTAGCCCACAAATTCGCTTTCCCGTCACTTTGTTAGACACACCTATTGCCTCGGCAAACCCGGTCACGGCGCAGATTGCAATTGCCCAGTGTGAACAAGAAATGGCACAAATGGTGCGTGGTGAAATGAGCATCAGCATGCAGGTCAGCGACATTTTGCAGCGCCATCGCGGCCAGTACCCAGACTTAAATACCCTTGCGCAAATTTTATATATGTCGGAGCGCACACTAAAACGCCGGCTACAGGCAGAAGATCAAAGTTATCAGCGCCTGCTTGATGCCACGCGTTATCAGCAAGCCTGTGATCTGCTGCGTAATAACACACTCTCGGTAGAGGCCATTGCACAGGCTTTGGCGTATCAAGATCCGGCCAACTTTACCCGCGCTTTTCGCAAATGGAGTGGCTTATCACCGCGAGATTGGCGACGCCAGCATGATCAGACCAAACCAAAAATGGCCTGAATTGACAGCTTTTTGGCGCAACACGCCCTCACGCCACCAGCCAGCAAGCCCTACTCTGGTGGTGAACTCATAGAGGAGGCTATTAATGAACGCCGCTATCAAACCTGAACTGCTCACCGATGAGCAAAAGTCGATTCATATTCGCGACACCGTGTTAGCTGCTGGTGTGGCACTGCGCGAACGTCACCCTTGGCTGAAACATCAAGACTTCATTGGTGCCAGCATCATGGCGCTGTCCCTGTTAGGCATGATTGTCAGTGGCACACTCTATATTCAAGGTGTCATTGCGTGGTGGATCTGTGTGCCACTCACGGCCTTGTTCGCCTCATTTATTCATGAGCTAGAACACGACCTGATTCACCTGATGTATTTCCGCAAAAAGCCGTGGGCTAATAACTTAATGTTAGCGCTAGGTTGGTTGGCACGTGCCAGCACAGTCAGCCCATTTGTGCGACGCAAGCTGCACTTACATCATCACAAGTTCTCTGGCACAGAGTCAGATCTTGAAGAGCGCGGAATTACCAATGGCGTGCAATGGGGCCTCAAGCGTTTCTTCATGTTGGGTGACAATATGCTGGCCGTTTACCTGCGTCCAACAGAAATGTTGCGCGCCACCAAAGCGTATATTAAGTCACAAAAGCCAGCCTCGGCAGAACAAGCACGCGCCATGGGTAAAGAGCAGCTACGTGCCTACTTCCCATTGGGCAATATATACTACGCCCTGTTTCATACTTGGGTGGTAACTCATGTGGTGCTGTTAAGCGCCAACGCACTCGGTTATGCACTAACACCTTCGGGCTGGTTTGCTAGCTTTTTGAGTGGCTTAAATGTATTTGCCGTGGTCTATATGTTGCCTAGTTTGCTGCGCACATTTTGCCTGCACTTTGTTAGCTCAAACATGCACTACTACGGTGATGTCGAAGCACGCAATGTGATGCAGCAATGCCAAGTATTAAACCCTTGGTGGTTAATGCCGATGCAGCTGTTTTGCTTCAACTTTGGCAGCACCCATGCCATCCACCACTTTGCGGTGAAAGAACCGTTCTATATTCGACAATGGAACGCAGGCATTGCCCACAAAGTGATGCGCGAGATGGGTGTACGGTTTAATGATTTTGGCACCTTTAAGCGTGCAAATCGCTTTAGCCAAACGCCTGCATAACAACTGCAGCCCGATGTTCTGGGCTGCAGTACTTTTTGTGATTCATGTTTTCAATTTTGGCTAAACGCGGCAGTAAACCCTGCCCGTTTGCCATTTGGATCGCCAACCCAGGTCTAGCATTTAGCTCTAGCAACAACGGCCCTGCTTGTTCATCCAACACCAAATCAACACCCAAATAACCAAGACCAGAGGCTTCATAACAACTAGCGGCCATGGCTAACATGTCTGGCCAATCATTAATCAGAATATCGTCTAGTCGCATATTAGTATCAGGGTGGTGAGTGACACGCTGGTCAAACTGCACGGCATGCACACTATGGCCAGTGGCAATGTTAATGCCTACTCCAACTGCCCCTTGGTGCAAGTTTGCTTTGCCATCAGAAGCAACTGTCGCCAAACGCAACATCGCCATTACGGGATAACCCTGAAAAACTAGGATTCGAATATCTGGCACACCTTGATGTGAGTATTGCCGCAACAGGCTGCTGGGCTGAATTAACTGCTCCACAATCGCGACATCAGGCGAGCCACCCAAAGAATACAGACCCGCCAAAATATTGGATAAATGCCGCTCAAGCGTTGCTAAATCAACAGCGACACCCGAGGGCTTAAAATAGAAGTCACCATCACGATGAGTAATGACGGTAATGCCCTTGCCACCAGAGCCCTTGGCTGGCTTGATGACAAAACCATCCAAGCTTTCAATCAACTCGCGGAAATGCGAGATCTGGTGTTGATATTCAAGCACCTGCAACAGCGCTGGCGTTTTAATCTCAAACTCAGCCGCAATTAATTTTGTTTTTAGCTTGTTATCAACTAAGGGAAAAAGCGTCCTATCGTTATAACGCCCAATGAAATCAACATTACGCCGGTTCATGCCTAAAACGCCCAACTGATCTAGCTTGGCAGGCGTTATCCAGCTCATGGCTGATTCGCCTTTTTCATGGGCCTAAATCGGCGTAACTCACTGAGTTTATATCCGGTGTAATTACCCATCAGTAAGATCAAGCCTAAGGTAACTAAATGCAGCTCAGGGAAGTTAAACGTTAAGTGGCCCGCCAACGGCATCATCATGACAAAGTAGGTGCAAATAGCCACAAACAAGCTGCCAGCGCCCTGTACAGCAACCTCATGCCCACCCTCTTCTTCCCACAGAATAGACATGCGCTCGATCGTCCATGCCAGAATCACCATTGGGAAAAAGGTGACGGTCATGCCGGTGCTGTAACCTGCTTGATAACCCAAAATGCTTAAAGCAATGGTGATAAAAATCACCAACAAAATAAGTGCTGAAATACGAGATACTAGTAACAAGTTCAGCCGCGCTAAATAACCTCGCAACATTAACCCTAAGCCCACCACGGTGATAAACGCGATCAACCCCGGCAGCAACGACGTCTGCACAAATGCAATTGCAATCAACACCGGCATAAAGGTGCCGGATGTTTTAATACCAATCACAATTCGCATAAACGCCACTAACAACGCACCTAAAGGCAGTAACAACAGCATACGGAACATGCTTTGTTCTTCGACTGGCAAATAATGCAGACTAAAAAAACTCGACTTACTGGGTGCCATGTCTTTTTTTGCTAACTGCAACGCCGAAACGGTTTGCCTCAGAATAGAGAAGCTCACCGTAGAGCCACTACCACCCGCCACATCCAATAATGAAGATGCACCTTGGCGCCATAACAACACATCATCAGGCAAGCCTTGCTCGCCAGTGTTGGCGTTATACGTGCGCCAGTTTTCACCATTATAAATTTGAATATATGGCTGCAACGTTTGACGTCGCCGCGCATCTTCAAGCGTCAGCCCTTCGGCTAAGCGCGCGGGAATGCCCATATAGTTCAACATATCAACAGACAAGCGCGGCAATGGCTTGGACGCCAGCAGCAGCTCTGCATTCTGATTAATCAAGCGCTCTGTGCCTAAAATCTTGAGCAACTCACGCGTCACACTTTCAGGGGTGCTGGATTTACGCTGAACTTCCTGCAATAGCTCATTCACCGCAGTTGCTTGCGGCTCTTCCCAAAAGACTAAACTGGCCTGTGGCTCGGCTTCGCCTAAAGCGTCATGCTCGTAATCGGTAGGTACAAACTGTGTTTTGAAGTAAAGTGTTTGTGGGCCTTGAGCATAACTTTTACTCCACTCAGCACGACGCCCTTGTTGACCCTCAATGATGGAAAAACCATATCCAGGCGAAGCCGCAAGCTCGGAAGAATGACGAAAACCAGGCGGATTTAGTGGCAAATTCAAACTGGCCAGCACAGGCTCCCCAGTCGCCACAAAATCTACTCTTGCTTCAACCAACCAAACTTGTTTTTGCTCACCTGGAAACAGTGGAATGCCTAAGTTGGTGTGCCTGAGCATCGCCAAAACCAAACCAAGGCTTATTAGTATGAACACCGCCACATAAAAAGGCATACGTGAGCGTGTAGTCACTTTTTAGCATCCTTCACTTGATCTAAGAGTTCCGCAGGTAGTTTGGTTTTATTTTGCTTGCCGACATCAACCAACATAATGTCACGCAACACATTTCGGCCAATCAGAATGGGAAAGGTTAAATTATCTCGGGCGGTTAATGTAAATTCGGCTACTTGCTTATGACTGCCAATGGCAAACTGCATATGCACAACCGCACGGCGCTGTGCACTATCACTGGTCGACTGTAAAATGCGTACATTACGCACCACCTTGCGCTCTAGCGTGACAAACTTTTCCGCCGCTCCCGGCACCGGCAAGTCGAATCGCACCCATGCCTTACCGTCACGCTCAAAACGCGTAATGTTGCGTGCATCAATTGAAGAGGTTTGAGCACCACTATCAATACGTGCGTCATAAACAAGGTTGGGGTCAAACAAATAAATGGGCTCAATCTCGCCCACAATCATTTTTCCATTAGTACTCGCCGCTACAGGTTGGCTTGGCGCTGCTGCTTGCGATCGCACCGCAACCGCAGCCAATGCATTTTGTCGATTAGCAATTTGCTTTAAGGTTTGTTCTAACCCTTCAAGCAAGTTTTGCATCTGAGCATTTTGCTCCTGCAGCATCAGCATCTCAACGCTTTGGTCTAAAAGTTGCTGCTCAATACGAGACACATCAGCAGGCTCTAAGTGTTGTACCGTAGGAATGGCACAGGCCGACAAAGACATAACCAGCACAAAAATTTTAAGCTTCAAAAGCATGAGTTACCCAGTTACAAAGCTATAGAATGTTTCTAAACGGTCATAAACAAAAATAGTGTACTGCGTTCAGGGCGACATGGTATTCCACGGTAAGTTATCCGGTGATATATGCATAAAATGTAAGTACTTCTCGAACTGGTCTAACACATCCGCGATCAAGTCTTGCTCCTCATAACCGTGCACATCATAAGACTGGCTGCCACGACGCAAAAAAACTTCGGCTCGATAATAAGACCTATCACTTACCGTGTGATCCAGCGCATACGGAGGTCGTGGGTAGCCACACTGTCGCACCTCATAGATAAAGTCCACTAAGTCATCTTTTTGAATCGACAAGCTTACGCGGCTGTTAGCTTGATCAAACTCCACATTGGCTGACCAACCATGCTCCACCAGTCGCTCTTGTACGGCATTAAAGCTTGGCAACACCAACTGCTTCAAATACAGATCTGACTCTGCCTTGCCCGGATACTTCACCAACCGGGAAATACGCTCACGCCAGCGCATCGGGTGGCTGCCATTGGCTTGGTGCTGCCGAAGACTTTTATCACGTAGGCTTTCAATAGTGAGCGCACGCCAGAGACCGGCAATCGATAACAGCATGATGATGGCAAATGGAAATGCACTGACGATGGTCATGGTCTGTAATGCCTTAAGCCCACCAGCCAACAGCAAACCAGCGGCTAGTAAGCCCACCATTGTTGCCCAAAATATTCGTTGCCAGAGTGCAGTATCGTTAGTTCCGCCAGAGGCTAACGATGCAACCACCAGCGAGCCTGAATCAGATGAGGTGACAAAAAACGTGATGATGAGCAAAACAGTGAGGCCAGATAACAGCTGCGTCATTGGCAACTGCTCATAGAGTTTGAATAACGCAATCGCTGTGTTGGCCTGAACCTCACCCACTAAGGTGTCATAACCCTCACGCATGATCATGTGTAATGCGGTATCCCCAAACACTGAGAACCAAAAAAACGTAAACAAAGTGGGAGCCAACAATACCCCAAACACAAACTCACGGATGGTTCGACCACGGCTAATGCGAGCAATAAAAAGCCCCACAAACGGCGCCCATGCAATCGTCCAGCCAAAGATAAATAAGGTCCAGTTACCTACCCAGTCACTACGGACATAGGCCTGTAAATTAAATGTTCGCTCAACAATATTATTGAGATAGCTGCCGGTGTTTTGTAAGTAAGCCTCAACAATAAAAATAGAGGGACCGGCTATAAACACGAACAACATCAGAGTCAGCACCAACACCATATTAAACACGGATAAGCGCTTAACTCCTTTATCTAAACCAGCAATAACCGACCCAAGTGTTAACACCGTAATCAAGCCAATGGCCGCTATTTGCACATAAACACTGATAGGAATTGAGGGGTTCAAATAGTGCAAGCCAGCATTCATTTGAGTAACTGATAAGCCTAAGGTGGTGGCAATGCCAAACAACGTGCCTAAGATGGCAAATATATCTACCACATGCCCTGCTGGGCCATATATTTTGTCGCCAATTAATGGGTATAACGCAGATCGCATCGATAGCGGCAAACCATGTCGGTAAGCAAAATAGGCCAGCACCAAGCCAACTAGACCATAAATACCCCAGATATGTAGGCCCCAATGAAAGAAGGCGATTTGCATGGCTTGTTTAGCCGCTTCTAGCGTTTGCGCCTCGCCATAAGGTGGTGCTGCAAAATGTAGAACCGGCTCTGCAACACCAAAGAACAGCAGAGCAATGCCATAACCTGCCGAAAACAACATGGCAAACCAAGACCAAAACGAATACTGTGGCTCGGCATGATCTGGGCCTAAGCAAATCCGCCCCCAACTAGAGCAAGCAACACCAATAATGAAAACCAGAAAGATCGCCACCGACAACATGTAAAACCAACCAAAATGGGTGGTAACCCAGGCTAGCGCTGCAGCAAATACCGCCGCTGCTAAAGGTGGGTTAGCAATTGTTCCCACCACGATAAAAAAGGCCACAATGACGGCAGGTAGGAAAACAGGCAAACAAACAGTAGTCGTCCACTTGGTGCGACTCTCAGGCATAACGTAAACTCCAATGTAACGCTTGCCCACCTTAACAGAGCCCAGCCGGACGCCCAAATCACTAATGCCCTCTCCTAGATATCAACAAATTCATCGTGATAGAGGCCCATGGATACTCCCCTTAGGTGGCTGCGGACAGTTCGGTGCTAACTTCACTCTCTATGGCAGCGAAGGAGTATGGATTGCTATCGACTGCGGCTTAAGTTTGTCGCATCAAGCCGGCCAACCCATGCAGGCAGCAGTGCCCAGCCTGCAGGCTTTAGAAAAGTTAGACATTCAGCTATCCGCGGTACTAATTACCCATGGTCATGAAGACCATATTGGCGCCATTCCCGCACTGTGGCGCCGTTTAGCCTGCCCCATTTATGCCACACCACATGCCATTCGCTTGATATCCGCCAAACTCAATTTAGACGAAAATGGCCCTCGCTTAATCACGGTGAAACCATTGCAACCGCTTAGCATTGGCCCGTTCTCTGTGGAGTGGGTTCCCGTCACTCACTCAATGCCTGAGTGCCATGGCATCTATATGCAAGTTGCTGGCAAAAACCTGTACCACACCGGCGACTGGAAGTTAGACGCACAGCCCATCATTGGTGATCTCACTGCCGTGTCACGGCTTAAAACAATCGGCAAGTCCGGCATTGATGTGGTGATCGGCGACTCCACCAATGCCACTGTCAGCGGCAACAGTGAATCCGAGCAGGCGGTTGCTGAAGCATTGATGGCAACCTTTAAACCACTCACTGGGCGTATTATCGCAGCCTGCTTTGCTAGCAATATCGCCAGAGTTTGCAGCCTGATTCAGGCCGGACAACGTCACAACCGCCATGCCACAGTGTTAGGCCGAAGCATTGATCGCCATATTGGCGCCAGCCGTGCTGGGCAATATGTGCTGCCCAGCACCAAGCTACTAAGTAACTGGGAAATGGAGTATTTGCCGCGCGAAGAACAGCTTTGGCTGGCTACAGGCAGCCAGGGTGAACCGAGAGCCGCATTGGATCGACTCTCTCATGACAAACACCCTGCACTATCACTAGAGGCAGGAGACACCATTTTGTTCTCTTCACGCATTATCCCTGGCAATGAAGAGCTGCTCGCCAGCATGTCAGCACGCTTTACTGCACGCGGCATAAACATCGTCGACACTGACACAGCACCCGGCATTCATGCTTCAGGACACCCCCCGCAAGAAGACCTACGCACTCTTTACCACTGGTTATCGCCTTCCTACCTATTACCCGTGCATGGTGAAGTACGCCACCAGCAAGCCCACTTGGCATTGGCTAAGGACTTGGGCATTCATGGTTTAGTGCCCAAAAATGGCGACTTGATTAGCGTATTAAGCAGGCCTTGTGTGGTTGCGACTACCGTCAGTGGGCTTGATGTCGTCGCACCAGCTTAAGCAGTGGCGGCCCCACTAACTTCGATAAAGCATGACGATTTCTGGCAAAGAATCGGTAGCAATAAGCCCACAGTGGAGACAGTAATGGCCGCGAGAGTAACCACACCAGCACAGGCAAATTAGCCCGCCGGTAAACCTCAATAAAAACAGGTATGCCAACCAGCACAGTGCCATCAGCTAAACGAGCATGAATATTGTCGAATGCCTGAATACAAGAAAAGCCAGTGTCTCGTTCATCAAAGGTAGGCTGGTTTATATCTTGAAAGCTTAATAATCCAAGTGCGTTGCGACGCTGAAGAAACTCAACCTCAGCCAAGCAAAGCAAAGCGGGCATTTTCCATCGTAGTACATCGTTAATGTTTGCATTCTCACTCCTTAATCGAAGTATGAAAGCATCAATACACCTAAAAAACTGAACAAAAGTTGCACTGACAGAGTGACTCAGCGGTTTTTCAATGCTAATGTTTTTTACGAAATTAAAACAAAATAAGTACACAATAAAAACAGAGGCTCCCATGCACTTCAAATCCCTAGCAAAATGCATTCTTATTGCTGGCGCGCTATCACTAGCAGCCTGCGAAAGCGGTGACGATTTAGACACCTCCAATGGCGGCGGTGGTGGCGG
>CAMTYC010000109.1:0-5809 GCA_947085865.1 uncultured Moraxellaceae bacterium | reverse complement strand
CAGAGTTTTATCGCAATGCCCGTGCAAAATTTACTGAAAAGCTCAATGCTTCGCCTGCGTTATACAACAAAGTCGTTGTTACCAGCTTTGATCCACCGGCGATTATTGATATTGCACCCGAAGGCACGGCAGATCGTGTGTTGACGTTCCGCAGTGTCCACAGCTGGTACATGCGTGGGGGTGGTGATGAGCGAATCGCGTCAGCTTTTTCAGCCTTTTATAAAGCATTAAAACCGGGCGGAATCTTGGGTATTGTTGAGCATCGGCTGCCGAACTCTCGGCCTTACTCCGACCAAGAAACAAGTGGTTACATGCGCGAAGACTATGTTATTAAACAGGCAGAATTAGCCGGCTTTAAGTTGTTGGCTAAGAGTGAAATAAATGCGAATCCAGCTGATACCACGTTACACCCGCAGGGTGTTTGGACGTTGCCCCCTTCGTTACGTCTTGGTGATGAAAAGCGAGCGCATTATCAGAAAATTGGCGAGAGTGATCGCATGACATTAAAATTTGTAAAGCCTTAAAAACCCACCCACGAGAAATTATATGGCGCTTAAAGCCACTGTCTGCAAAGCCGAGCTCAATATCGCTGATATGGATCGTGGCTATTACGCCGATCATGTACTGACGTTAGCTCAACACCCTTCAGAAAATGATGAGCGCCTGATGCTGCGCTTGCTGGCATTTGTACTTTATGCACACGAGGACCTCGTTTTCACCAAGGGTTTGAGCGAGCCCGACGAGCCTGATATCTGGCAAAAAGACCTAACAGGTACTATTGAACTGTGGATTGACTTAGGTCAGCCCGATGAGAAGCGTGTCATGAAGGCGTGTGGTCGCTCACGACAAGTGGTGGTCATTAGTTATGGCACAGCAGTGCCTATCTGGTGGGAGGGCGTAGCGCCCAAGCTAGCGCGTGCTAACAACCTTGTGGTGAAGCGGTTGGTCGTGCAGGGCGACACACCGCTCGCAAGCTTTGTGCAAAAAAACATGAAACTGCAATGCACCGTGCAAGATGGCCAGCTTTGGCTAAGTGACGGTGATCGCAGTGCTCAGATTGATGCAGTGACTTTGCGCTAGCAGATTGTATTTTTTATGCTAAAGAGTACACTTATTAGTACTATAAATAGTGTTAATTGGAGTGCTCTATGCATGCTATTACGGCTAATGATCTGAAAATAAAGGGTGTTCCTCTGCTTGATGAAGCAGTGAATGAGCATGGTGAGGCCGTTATTACGGTTCGTGGCCAAGCGCGTTATGTTGTGTTGAGTATGGAAGCCTACGATCGTCTGCGTGAACTAGAACTAGATGTTGCATTGGCGGACGTTCGTCGTGATATCGAAGCGGGTCATGTACATCATGAAAGTGTTGCAGATCACCTTAAGCGTATTACCAAATGAGACGATTTAGCATCACCTACACCGACTCGTATAATCGGCGGGCGTCAAAATTTTTTAAAAGGCACCCAACTCTGCTTTCTCAATATGAGAAAGCACTGAGCTTATTAGAGCTTGATCCATTTCATCCATCATTACGACTGCATAAGCTCGAGGGTCGAATGAGCGACCTTCATTCTATTTCTATCAACTTAAGCTATCGTGTTGTTATTCATTTTTTAATAGCGGATGACGTAATTATTCCCGTTGATATTGGTGACCATGACAAGGTTTACCGTTAGCACCGCGGCAACTTTTATTGATTCACCACTGTATCGTGACTATTTCCCAAGATGGCACGTACCTCGGCCTCATGCCAGTTGTGTGCTTTGCGTTGTAATAATTTGGCTACGCATTTTTGCAGCGTCATGCTGATCTTGGACTGCACACGAATTTGGTCGATGCGGGGCCAAGTAGCGCGTTCACCTTGCTGACGGAACCACACCACAGATTCTTTGGTGGGGTTTTGCAGCATATGAGCATAGTGTTTGCGGGTGTAGCGACTTGGGGCAATGGTGGCATCACCATAATAACTTTGTGAAATCATGGTGTAGACATGGCTAAGTGACTGACGCAGTGCTTCGTTGCGGCTATTGTCATGAATCACTTGCAGTGTGCCCATGCCCAATAATTTGGCTTGGGTTTTGATGATGCGACGGGGCAGTGAGGTAATACGCGCACGTTCAATGCGACGGGCTTCAGATTCCATCAACGGCACAATATGCGGATTGACTTGGCTGGCAATAAAATAGTTTACGTTGTACAGACGCATTAGGCGGCGTCTAGGCATGTCGCTGCGCATGGAGCCATCAACCCATCGCTCCAGTGGCATATAGGGCTTAGGCGTGCCGTCCATAGACTTAGCGGTAAGGGTTACCGGTGGAAACAACACAGGCACCGCACAAGACGCTAAAACAGCACTCCAAACTAACAGGTACGGTGAGTTTAGCTCGTTCATTAAGCGTGATTTTTGGTTTGCACCCACGGGTGAAATGCTGACATTGATGTGGCGGCCAGTTTTCGCAAACGCTTCTTCAAAGCTGAGCTCACCAATATTCTGCCGAATGAAGGTTTCAAGTTGCTTTTGGTTAGCAAAACCACGTCCGGCAAAACCATCACGCAGTTTGTTCCAGCTCCAAGCGTGTTTATACAGTGCGTCGCCTTCATAAAATTCGGTCATTTCTTCACGGGTGTGGCTACCAATCATGGAGGCGACCAATGAGCCTGCACTTGAGCCAGAAATAACACTGGGCAGCAAGCCTTGGTCATCAAGTGCTTTACAGACGCCGACATGGAACATGCCTAAGGTGGCACCGCCAGAAAGCTGTAATGCTGGTTGGCCAAAGCTTTTTAGAATGTCTTCAAATAAAGCGAGCTTGGCGTCATTGCTTAAATGCTCAATATTGGCATCACAAAGGTATTCAAGGCTGTCGCTAACTTCATCGACAAAGTCTTCAATAAGACGTTTAGTGCCTACATGCGCGCGGCCGTATAACAGTGGGTTGCCCATATTGCCTAAGTCATGATGTAGGCCTTCGCGTAAGGCGCGAATAAGGTGCTTATGATCTTTGGCGTTACGCCATTGGCGCAAATGCAGCAGGCGTTCGCGTAGCAGCTCGTGATTGTAGGTGCTGGAGGCGGTTTCGATTTTCCATAAATCTAAACCGGTAAGGGCGTCAAGCTCTAAGGAAATTTCTCGCCATTCATCATAGTGTTTAGCGTTTTCACGGGCGGCATAAAGCTGGCTGAGTTTCATATTACGTGCCATGAGTTAAAGCATCCATACAAAATAGACTTAGACTTTATCATGACTTAAAGGAACTTTTGTCCTATTTACGTTGGTTCTGTGTGGCAGAAAGCAAAACACCCCGGCACGAGGGCGAACCGGGGTGTTTTACCGTTGTGATGGCCCGAAGGCCATCAGCAGACGAGGGTTAGCGGGTACCCGCGCGACGTAAGCCGTTAGGCGAGAAGTCAGCGGCGGTGCGCTTGATGGGCACATACACGCTGCGCTCATCATTACGCAGACCCATGGCTAAGTAGCGGCCAGACTGGAGGTCATGATGCACCTCCACACTAGGCGCTTGCATAGGAATATCCGCATAGTTGATGTTGTGTTGTTCGGATACACGCCACAAGTTGCCGCGTGCATCGTACTTGTCTTGCACTACATTCATCCAAGAGTCTTCATCAATATAGAAGGTGCGCTTGGTGTAGATATGGCTGGTGCCGGGCTTAAGTGTTGCCTCAACTACCCATACGCGGTGCAGCTCGTAGCGAGTAGTGTCAGGGTTAACGTGACCTGCTTTTAATACATCTTTCATGCTAACGGTGTTGCCACTAATGACATAAGAGTTGTAAGGCACATACATTTCTTTTTTGCCGATCAGTTTCCAGTCATAACGATCTGTTGCGCCGTTAAACATCAAGAAGTCATCGTTAGTACGAAGACCATCAGATGCGGTACCTGGATTGTCATAAGCTACGTTTGGTGCCAAGCGCACACGACGCTGACCAGGGTTATATGTCCAAGCGCGACGCGGCGTTGTAACTTGGTCGGTGAACTCATGTACCAACAAGATTTGACCTGCCAAGCGAGCTGGTGCTGTTACGGATTGCAAGAAGTTAAACAGCTTACCCTGTTCAATTTCGTTTGGTTTCTTTTCCAAACTGCCGTAGTGAAACTCATATTCATATTCAAAACGAACGGGTGTGTAGTTGCCGTCGCGAGTAACTGCAGCCTGGCTCCAGTTAGTAGCATACGACTCACCACGATAGCGAGCTAAGTGATTCCAGATAACCTCGAGGCCATTTTTAGGGATGGCAAATGGAATGCCGCCTGTTGTGCCTAAAATGCCGTTACCACCGGGTGCCAACGTTGCTTTGGTCGCGTTAGCAATGGTTTGGTCATAATGGCCTTTCGGGAATGATGCAGTACGGCGTGTTTCATACACATTCATTTTCCATGTTGGATATTTTTTCAACATGGCGATTTGGCCTGGACTTAGCTGATCTTTGTATTGATCAGCATTGGCGCCAGTAATAGTGAACTTTGGCTTATCGCTAGCAAACGGGTTGGGGTAGTGGCCACCAGCCTTAAAGCCAGCACCGGGGCTAGTTAAGCCTCCGGTCCACGCAGGAATAGTTCCGGCTGCGTTGCCTGCACGTTCTGCGCCCATGGGCGTGAGTTCTTTGCCGAGTTTGGCGGCTTCTGCAGCACTAACAGCGGCAATGGCAGGGGTACTGAGTACAGCTAAAATAGCTGCACTGAGAACGGTTTGGGTGAGATTTTTCATGTATTAAGTTCTCTCAAGTCCGTGGATTAAAATGCATAGCTAATAGTCGCGGCAATAAAGTCGCGATCAGCAAGTTGTTGGTTCGTTGAGCGCACTTGAGCTCTATCAGTTGACATTGGAATTGGGATTGAACCGACACCAATGTCCCTGCCGCCAAAAAAGTTGGTATAAGAAATATCAGCAGAGATTTTGTTCTGATATTCAGCTGTGATACCAATGTTTGCAGACTTAGTGCCCTCAACGAAGGTTGGGCTTGTACCACGGATATCATGCTGAAGCACAAATCGTGGTATCAGGTTAATAGACCTGAAAGCATCATTATAGGGAGCCCTGACTGCAACACGATAGCCATAGGAGTTTTCAGTAAGTAAGCCTTTGTTTGAGCCAATAGGTCGTTCACCAACGACTGTACTTTGACCAGCTGTAGTAAAGTCTACACCTGGACCGCCAAAATCAACTCCGTTTGGTAAGTTAAGCCTTGTATAACCAGCTTCAAAAACCGTTACAATTTGATTTGCACCAATAAATTTTGGTACATCGCCTGAAGCAAGAGCAGTTGCAGTAATCTGAGCTTGATGCATACTGACTTGCTTAAAGCCGTTTCTAGACTCTCCAATTGCAAATGGATCAGAGCCAAAACCATTATTTAAGAACTGTGTGCCATTTGCATTACCATTTAAAAAAGCACCTAATGCATTATTTGCTACAAGACTAATAGGCTGATTTTTTCGATAAATATATTCACCTTGTAATGCGATACCATAAGGGCCTAAAGTATTAAAGCTTAAGCCTGTAGTAGCAATATTTTCTGGGTAAATAGCAAAATATGTAGATGTTAAAGGATTAATAACCGGAGGTGGGCCAGCACTAACAACAGTTGGGCTGAATGTCCCTCCAAAGCTTGGGGCAGTTGCATGGGCATTAATATGATATAAGCCAAACTCTGTATTATTTAGTTCTGGCGCTAAATATCTTAAAACAACTGCGTATTGACCAGTATGTTTTGCTTTGACATCATCAGCTCGACGGATACGTGGACCTGCAGCCTCATTACCAAAGCCGTTACCAATTAAAACT
>CAMTYC010000108.1:0-7573 GCA_947085865.1 uncultured Moraxellaceae bacterium | reverse complement strand
TAAGGCGCGCCGATTGTCATCGGCATCAACCAGCCATGCTTTGGCAATAGCCAACACTCGCTGTGGGTGGTCTTTGCTAATGTCGTTTAGATTATTCGCCACCGAACGCCGCACATAAGATGAAGTGTCGTTCTTTAGCTGTTCTAACAGTGCGATCACCGCAGTTGGGTCAGCTTGAAACGCTGGCAGCCTAGCCGCCCAAGGCAAGCGCGGACGAGTACCTTCAGACACTAAACGGCGCACATGCTCGCTGGGATCTTGGCACCACGACTGCAAGCTCGCCAAGGTGGCCTCAGGCTGCTCCAGCAAGAACCGGCGAATCGCAAACTCACTGGTGAAGCGCTGCGTAATGGCGTGCAACAAAGCCATGCTACGTGCGTGATGATGTATGCCCTGGTTAGCCACAAAAAAGCCATGAGGCAAATAAACAAAACCCGCCATGGCAAAACTACGGTCGGTAGTTAGCGGCTCAGCCAACGAGTTCTGAACAATATCTGCCGCCACTAGGAAATCCTGAGGCAGACTCTCGGCCATCACTTCCGCTATGCGCTGGCCTCGCGCCATTAACCCCAAGGCGTCATAACCCTGCAAACATTTGCTTAAAAATTGCTTGGTCGGAAAGTCGGCATAAACCGCCGCAAAGCGCTCGGCTAATAAAGCGGGCACTTCAGGACCATATTGATTGGTTAATGCATCTGCCATGTTTTCATACAATCCCGATACGATTTACTTACAAAGTTGGATTTCAGCTTACATAAATGTTCGGCAGGATGAGTGTGGGATAAATCCATCGAGCACCACCACCATGACCCTTGCCCTTCGCTTCTTGCCTGCACCGTTAGCAGCTAACGAAAGCGAACGGCTATCTGCACTTCATGCGCTACATATTTTAGACACCGAACCCGACCCTGCATTTGATCAGATCACTGAGTTAGCCAGTGAATTATGTGATTGTCCAATCGCCTTGGTGTCGCTGGTTGATGAAAAGCGGCAATGGTTTAAATCACGGCATGGATTGCAGGCCTGTGAAACTGAACGAGATTTATCATTCTGCGCACATGCCATTTTGCAAAATGATATTTTTGAAGTGCCAAATGCCCTAGAAGATGATCGTTTTGCTGACCACCCTGCTGTTATTGGCGACCCTTATGTTCGCTTCTATGCTGGCGCACCACTGATAGGTGCACAAGGCCATGCCTTTGGCACCTTATGCATTGTCGACACCAAGCCTAGGCAGCTGACAAAACGACAACGCAGTGTGCTGCAAAAACTAGCTGACCAAGTAAATGCATTGTTAGCTGCTCGCGCTGACCGCTTCCAAGCGATTGCCCAAGAACACACCCTGGCGCTGTTATTAGATGCCATGCCCAACGCCGTTGTGGCCTGTAATGCCGAAGGCAAACTGACACAGTTTAATGAGTTAGCGCAGGCCTGGCATGGCGCTGATGTTAAAGCGATTAGTGCCGACAAATGGCCAGAGTATTTTGATCTTTATCATGCCGAAGAAGATCGCCATTTAATGGCATATGAGGTGCCGCTACTGAGGACATGGCAAGGCCATGTAGTAGAAAACGTCGAAATCAAGATTTGCGCTAAACATCAGGCGCCACGTTTGGTGAACTGTAATGGTCGGCAGCTGCGTGCACCCAATGGCGACTTGTTAGGTGCGATTGTGGTGATGAATGACATTACGCGCGAGCGTCAACAAGCACAGCAGGTCATTGATGAGAGGCGTCATTTAAATATGGTGCTAGATGGCACACGAGCTGGCACTTGGGATTGGAATATTAAAACCTGCGAGGTGTTTTATAACGAGCGTTGGGCCGAAATAATCGGTTATCAATTAGCGGAGTTAGAGCCCGTTGGCATTCATACCTGGCAAAAGTATTGCCATCCCGATGACTTTATAAAGTCAGAACAACTGATGCATCAGCACTTTGCTGACCCAGAATCCGAATATGACATTATTGCACGCATGCTGCACCGAGCAGGGCACTGGGTTTGGGTGCATGCCCGTGGCCGAGTCTATGAGTGGGATGAACATGGCAAACCATGCAAAATTGCCGGCACCCATATTGATGTAACACAGCAACATCAAGCCCAAGAACAACTACTGTTATCCGGCCAACGCTTTAAGGGTGCTTTCGACGCAGCTGCCCTAGGGATCGGTATTGTTTCATTAGACGGGCACTGGACCGAAGTTAATCAAGCGCTGTGCAAAATGCTGGGTTATACCGAACAAGAGCTACTTTCAATGAGCTTTCAGGACATCACGCTGCCTGAAGATTTAAAAACAGACCTGACGTTAATGGAGCAATTGCTGTCAGGCGACATACCGCTTTATCAACTCAAAAAACGCTATGTCACCAAGCCTGGCGCATTAGTTTGGGTGCTGATTGCAGTCTCTGTAGTGCGCGACATCAATGGCCAACCACTGCATTTAGTGAAACAAGTCGAGGACATTAACCAGCAAACACTGTCAGCGAGCGCATTAGCCGACAATGCTCGTTTTCAAAAAGCACTGTTTAACAACATGGCCGAAGCCGTCATTGTGATTAATGAGGAGCTCTATATCGAGCAGAGCAGCAAAAGTGCGGTACTGCTGCTACCTGCATTGACCGGCAAAGGCCAAACCTCACTCCACGATGCCCTCCCCGAGCTGGTGCAACCATTGCAACAGATGACAGGACATATCCCTACGGCAGCGGCATCACGCTTTGAGCTAGATGTTGATGTTCCTTGGCGTGGCCAAATGTCGCTAGAGTTCAGCTTGTCGAAGATTTTCCGAAACGGCAAAGCGTTATGGATTGTTCTGATTCGTGATTTGAGCCAAGCCAAACGTATTGAGCGCATGAAAGATGAGTTTGTTTCGACCGTTAGCCATGAGCTGCGAACCCCATTAACTTCGATTCGTGGTGCACTTGGGCTAATTACTGCTGGCGTCATGGGCAATGTCCCAGAGCCCATTCATAACATGCTCAAAATTGCCGAAGACAATAGCCGGCGACTTAGCCTACTGATTAATGACCTGTTAGATCTGGAAAAGTTACAAGCAGGCAAATTCGAGCTGCAATATAAAGACGTCGATATCATCGTGCTCATCGATCACTTAATAGAGGCCATGTCACCGGTTGCGGAAAGTTACCAAGTCACCATTCGTCGAGCTAACAACAAACCGGTAACGCTAAACACTGATCCGCACCGTTTAACACAAGCGTTGTCTAACTTATTGTCTAATGCCTGCAAATACTCACCTGCAAATGATGAAATTTTGGTGAGTTATAAAGTGATCAACGACCAATTAATGATTGAAGTTAGCGACCACGGCACTGGCATACCCAACGAGTTCCGCGCACGAATTTTCACCAAGTTTAGCCAAGCAGACAGCAGCGATACACGCGGCAAAGATGGCACCGGATTGGGCCTAGCCATTTGCAAAGAATTGGTGGAGCAAATGGGCGGCCAGATTGGTTATGAATCAGAGCCAGGACACGGCGCCTGCTTCTGGATCAAGCTGCCGATCAGCAAATAACAATGTTAGCTGTCATTCAGCAGCCACATCTGCTTTACTCTGTGGTGATACCAACAGGAGTAGCATATGGCAACGGTGACTTTAAAAGGCGGGCCGGTTCAGGTCGGCGGCACACTTCCCACTAAGGGCAGCACAGCACCAGACTTTGTTTTGGTGAACACAAGCTTGGCCGATGTGGCCTTGGCTGAATTTGCTGGCAAACGCAAAATCTTGAATATTTTCCCCAGCGTCGACACAGCAACCTGTGCCATGTCTGTACGTCAATTTAACGAAAAAGCGAGCAGCCTAGATAACACAGTGGTGTTGTGCATCTCCGCTGACTTGCCCTTTGCTCAAGCACGCTTTTGTGGTGCCGAAAGCATCAAAAATGTAGTGATCTTATCCACACTTCGTCACCACGAGTTTTTAAACAATTATGGTGTGGCGATTGCAGATGGCCCAATGGCGGGCTTGGCAGCACGTGCTGTGGTGGTTTTAGATGAGCAGAACAAAGTGCTGCACAGTGAGTTAGTGGCTGAAATTGCGCACGAACCAAACTACGACAATGCCTTAGCAGCACTCAGCTAAGCTGTGTTGATCTACTGTGCTCAGAACTTTTCTGGGCGCAGTACATCTACGTCCTGCATAAACGCCACCATGCCAAAGTCGTCATAATAACGCTCACGCAATAAGGTGATTGCAGACTCAGCGACTGCTCTGCTACACACCGCTTCTAAGCGAATATTAGCTGACTCTGCCAGCACACCATCGCGATAGCCACGGCTGCCTCGGCCACGCACTTCAGACACGCTGTAGCCACGCACGCCTTGTTCTGTTAAAACACGCACCAGTGTTGCTTCAAACGCCGCTTCGGTAATCACCGTTAATAGTGTCATGGTGCCGGTATTGATGCTCATGTCAGACTCCTGCCACGTACTGCGCTAACAGATAAAACAGTGGGATACCCGCAAACACATTAAACGGAAATGAAATGCCCAGTACTGCTGCTAACGACGTGGCTTGATTGGCAGTTGGTATAGCTAAACGCATAGCCGCTGGAACAGCGATATATGAGGCACTGGCTGCCAGTGTCGCCAGCAACGTCAAACCGCCCACTGATAACCCCAGCCACCAACCGCAGACCAAGCCCAAAACGGCCGACAACAACGGCATGCATAACCCAAAGGCCAACAAAAATGGCCCCTGCTTTTTTAGGCCATTCATTTGTCGGCTTACAATTAAGCCCATTTCCAATAAAAACAGCGCCAATACACCTTTGAACAGATCAAAAAATACTGGTGTGATGCTGTCTAGGCCATTGGGCCCTGCCAACCAACCGATCGCCATGCCACCCAATAACAGCGTGACGGCCTTGCCCAAAAAGGCCTCATGTAACAGCTCACCCCAGCGGATTTCTTTACCCGAGCCCATGCCACGCGCCAGCATGATGCCAACCAAAATCGGTGGGACTTCCATCACCGCCAGATAAACCACTAACTGGGGCTCAAAACCAATGCCACGTGTTGTTAACCAGGTGACGGCAACAGCAAAAGTGGCAATGCTGACTGAGCCATAATGCGCCGCAATCGATGCCGCATCGGGCCTGGCAAAACGCCCTAAACGCAGCAAAATAGCAAATGCAATAAAGGTCTGTAACACGCCTAATGACATGACGCTGAGCAGCTCAGGCAGTAGCGGTAGTAGCGGCTGCCCCGCTAAACCTTGCCCGCCTTTTAAGCCAATGGCTAATAGCAGAAAGAGCGACAAGCCTTCGTATAAACCAGCAGGCAGTTTAAGTTCAGAGCGCAATAGGCCCGCAATTAAGCCAAAGGCAAAAAATAAGACGATCACATCCAAGGCAGCAGTCTCGCGGTAAAAAGCGTCAAAATCATAACATTCCTACTGAGTTTATTTGAGCTATTGCGGTACTGACGTAAACATGCATAATGTTACATCGTTGAATGTAACATTGTTTGGAGACGCCTTATGAGTGCCACAACTAAACTCGATACAACACCTAACAACCGTCCTTTGGCTGGTGCCCAGGTTGGCATTCCACCACGCCGTATGGATTTTGAATTCGATCCAGTCAGCGTTTCACGTTACTACTATGACAACAATCCATTTCATAGCACCTTCATGACGGCATTATCTGCCTTATTTCCTGAAGGTGAATCGTTCTTTGTTGAATCCGTACGTGCCTATCGTGACCAAATTACCGACCCCGTTTTAAAAGCGCAGGTTTCTGGCTTTATTGGCCAAGAAGCCATGCACTCGAAAGAACATAAAGCATTTAATGATGCCGCCACGGCACAAGGTTACCCCGTGCAAAAAATGGATGCTGAGCTGGGTAAGGTATTAGCTTTTGGACAAAAAGTGCTGCCAAAGGCCGTTCAACTTGCCATTACCGTTGCGCTTGAACACTACACCGCCATCATCGCCGAAATGTTGCTGCGCGATGAAGATGTACAGCGCCGTTTTTCGCCTGAAATGTTTAAGCTTTGGGCATGGCATGCACTAGAAGAAAATGAGCATAAGGTTGTAGCGTATGACGTCTACGAAAAAACCGTAGGCTCCTATGCACTGCGTGTGGGCACTATGGTTCCAGTCACTGCCATTTTCTTTGCTGTGGTATTTACCAACCATGCGCGTTTGTTGCGCCATGACGGCCAGCTCTTTAACTTCCGTCAAAACCTGCCGGCCATCAAATACTTATGGAATGGCCGTAAGGGTGTGTTCTCGCGCCTGTTGCCACAGTACTTAGACTTCTTCCGTCGTGACTTCCACCCTAACCAGCACGATACCGATGCTTTGCTGGAACAGTGGCGTGAAACCTTATTTGGTGCCAACGGCTTATTGACTGAGCAGTTGGAAAAGCCAAAACCAAAGGCCAGAAAGCGCAAACTGCACTAAGTTGTTGCTCATAAAAAAAGCCGGCGAATGCCGGCTTTTTTTATGACTGCCATTAGCGCCTAAACAAGCTCACCAAAAACAGCAACACGATTGCACCAATAGTGGCCACACCAATACTGGCAAAAAGCCCAGAGCCTGCACTGACACCCGCCATGCTCATCAACGAGCCGCCAATAACCGCGCCGATCATGCCGACGACCATATTGCCAATCAGGCCAAAACCGCCGCCACGGATCAGTTTTGCCGCCAACCAACCAGCAATCAAACCAATGACGATAAAATAAAGCAGTGACATAACAAACTCCTTAAGGCTTAGTCGCTGTGATAATGACACCATTTTCGTCGAACAGCATCAATTCACCCTGCTTGCCAATATCAAACCGACGTACGTCATCCAAGGCGCTTAAAAACGTCTGTTCAACTTGAGAAACATCACCACTTAGGCAGGCCATACGTGTACCAGCAATCGCACCAAAGCGTAGCCCTTCGCCTGTTAATTGATACGAGCCGAAGTAACGATTACAGCCAGATGTACCAAACACACGCTCGCCATCTAAGCTAATGGTCACTTTTATGGTGTCCGCTAGCGCTTGACCCTTAATCGTTTTCACTTGCCACTCAGTGTCCGCCAACACGGTTAGCGGCTCACCGGCGCAGCCAGGATACTCTTCGCCATTAAAGGTTAAGGTAGCTGTTTCTGGGTAGACCATGCCGCTCATATTGTCTCTACATAGGGTAGGAAAAAGCTTTACCTGCCAAAACGGCTCGTTGCCCTGTGCTTTCTTTGAGGGCGCCACCGGGGTCGAAGCCACTGAAGTTGCTGCTGTCGAAACACAGGCTGACAACATGAATACTGAAAATAACGCCGAACTAACGGTGCGCCAAGATGATTTAGTCCACATAATTTTTTCCTTTTCTAAAAAATGCCGTAGCATCAGATGACTTTACGTCACGTCTTTGGAGTCGTCATGAGCACAACTCAATATGATCTCGTTGTATTCGGTGCCACCAGTTTTGTTGGCCAAATCTTATGTCGCTACCTGCTCGACACCTTTGGTACAAACGGTGATCTGCGCTGGGCTGCGGCGGGTCGATCACAATCTTAATTAGAGCAAGTGCGTAACGCCTGAGGCGATGTTGCCGCTGACC
>CAMTYC010000107.1:0-3011 GCA_947085865.1 uncultured Moraxellaceae bacterium | reverse complement strand
GCAATGCCGGTGGTGCCGTTTAACAGCAAGTTAGGCAAACGGGCTGGCAACACGCAGGGCTCATCAAGGGTGCCGTCAAAGTTAGGCTGCCAATCAACTGTGCCCTGCTCTAGCTCAGCTAGCAGCGTGTCGGCATAAGGCGACAGCCGCGCCTCGGTATAACGCATGGCAGCAAATGATTTGGGATCATCGGGTGAGCCCCAGTTGCCCTGACCATCAACCAGTGGGTAACGATAACTAAATGGCTGCGCCATCAGCACCATGGCTTCATAACAAGCCGAATCGCCATGCGGGTGATACTTACCCAACACGTCACCAACGGTACGCGCAGACTTTTTATGTTTAGACGAGTTCTTTAAGCCCAGCTCGCTCATGGCATACACAATGCGACGCTGCACCGGCTTTAGACCATCGCCAATATGTGGCAAGGCACGGTCTTTAATGACATACATCGAATAGTTCAAATACGCCTGTTCGGTGTAGGTCCGCATTGGCACCAACTCGGTACCTTCATGGGGCACAATTACATCTGTCATACCGCTACATCCGCCATATTGCCTTTATTTTCCAGCCAGATTTTTCGATCGCCTGAGCGCTTCTTGGCCAGCAACATATCCATCATTTCATGGGTCGCCACATCTTCATCCAGCACCAGCTGAATCAGTCGTCTTGTGTCTGGCGCCATCGTGGTTTCACGCAACTGCAGTGGGTTCATTTCACCCAAACCTTTAAAGCGAGTCACCTGTGGTTTGCCACGCTTATTCTCAGCCTCTAGTCGATCCAAAATGCCTTGTTTTTCTGGCTCATCAAGGGCGTAAAACACCTGCTTACCCAAATCAATACGGAACAACGGCGGCATGGCAACACAGACATGGCCTCCGCGAATTAACGCAGGGAAGTGGCGCACAAACAAAGCACACAACAAGGTGGCAATGTGTAAGCCGTCGGAGTCTGCGTCGGCGAGAATACAGACCTTGCCGTAACGTAAACCGCTTAAGTCGGTGCTGCCCGGATCAACGCCCAAAGCCACCGCAATATCATGCACTTCTTGTGAAGCTAGGATTTCGCTGGAGTCGACTTCCCAAGTATTTAAAATTTTGCCACGTAAGGGCATTACCGCTTGGAACTGACGATCACGCGCTTGTTTGGCCGAACCACCAGCAGAGTCACCTTCCACCAGAAATAACTCACTGCGTGCAATATCGCTGCCGGAGCAGTCCGCCAACTTACCCGGCAAGGCTGGGCCAGAGGTGATTTTTTTACGAGCAACTTGTTTGCTTTGTTTTAGGCGGCGCTGCGCAGAGCTAATGACTAACTGAGCGAGCTGCTCGGCAATATCCACATGCTGGTTTAGGTATAAAGAAAATGCGTCCTTTACCACGCCAGACACAAAGGCAGCCGACTCACGCGAAGACAAACGCTCTTTGGTTTGGCCAGCAAATTGCGGGTCCTGCATTTTTAGCGACAGTACAAAGGCGCAGCGTTCCCACAAATCTTCTGGCGACAACTTAATGCCACGTGGCAGCAAATTACGGAACTCACAGAACTCTCGTAGGGCTTCTAATAAGCCACTACGCAGACCGTTAACATGGGTGCCGCCCTGCACGGTGGGAATTAGGTTGACATAGGACTCTTGGGTTAACTCGCCACCTTCCGGCAGCCAAGTGACAGCCCAGTCCACTGCCTCAGCTTTGGCTTCAAACTGACCTAAAAATGGCTGATCTGGCAACCGCGGCCAGTCGTTAGTTGCCTCTAACAAGTAGTCCTTTAGACCATCCTGATAAAACCACTCAATGCGCTCGCCACTGGCCTCATCCAAAAAGTGCAAGTGTAAGCCGGGACACAATACGGCTTTAGCGCGCAGCACATGCTTGAGTTTGACGCGAGAAACATTGGCCGAATCAAAGTATTTTGGGTCTGGATAAAAGCGCACTAAGGTGCCGCTGTTACGCTTGCCGCATTCGCCGGTAATGCTGAGCTCGCTGGCTTTGTTGCCATCGGCAAAACTCATTTCATAGACTTTGCCATCACGGCGCACGACCACTTCTAAACGTGTCGACAGCGCATTAACTACTGATGCACCGACGCCATGCAAACCACCGGAAAACTTATAGTTTTTACCCGAAAACTTACCACCAGCATGGAGTCGGGTCAGAATCAGCTCAATGCCAGACACACCGTGCTCAGGGTGAATATCCACCGGCATGCCACGACCATTATCGATGACTTCGATGCCACCATCGCTGCGTAAGGTGACACGCACTTCGTCAGTAAACCCGCCCAACGCCTCATCCACACTATTGTCCAAAATTTCTTGGATTAAGTGATTGGGACGTGTTGTGTCGGTGTACATGCCCGGGCGTTTACGCACCGGATCAAGGCCGGAAAGCACCTCAATGGAGGCGGCACTGTATGCCGTCATGAAAGTTCCTCTGTAGTTGGGTCGTTGGCTTTTGGATCATGACCAAAAAGCCACGCTTGCAAACGTGGGTCGCGCGGCAAGCCATAGTGTAGACAATGATGTAGGCAGTCGCCTAGGAAGTGATTGACCAGTTGCTTCTCATTTACCCGCCAACCCGACACATGACCATTGGTGGCGATAGCTGGAAGGCGTCTGGCTGACTGGAAGCGCAGCACATCGGCCATACGTGCATCGTGATAAACCCGCAGTTCCATATCCAGTTGTGGGCACCACGGCAACACCGGTGTGGCCTGAGCTAGGCGCCAAGTTTCAGTGTATTTGGTGCGCTCCACACGTGACAGCTGCAGCGCTTCACTGCCCCACGCAAACTCGATGATGGTGCTAGTTTGTTCTTTGATGCCTGCACCCTTTAGCAAGCGCTGCAGGCGCGCGTAATTCAACTCGTACAGCGCATGTGTTGCGGCAATATCAACCGTATAACGACGAACAACCTGCGTCATGGCGCCCACTTAGCCTGCAAACGTGTTTTGTTTAAAGCTAGCCATTGCAGCGCCATAATGCAGGGCGCGTTATTGATGCGGCCGCTGGT
>CAMTYC010000106.1:0-24689 GCA_947085865.1 uncultured Moraxellaceae bacterium | reverse complement strand
ATTAACTCAACTGATGCCGCACAAGAGAGCTGACCAAAGTGCGCATGCACACCGGTTTGCTCAACCAGAATTAAGGCCGTTGCCAGAGCCACCGTTTCAGCCGCATCGGATATACCCGTTAGGCCCAAACGCGCGGCCATGAATCCATCATGCGCCGAGCCTAACGCTAGCGCCGGTTCTTCTGGCGAGAAAAATACCGTCAGCCCCATCGATGAGGCGTACTCCAAACAGCGTAAGGTGGTTTCAGCGTTGTTGATCGGGCGACGGGCATTGCCAACACCAACACAACCGGCCGTTTTTAAGCCGCCCATACTGGCCAGTGTTTTGCCATCCAACGCACGTGTTAACGCACCAATGGGATAGACCTTGGTAAAACCAGCATGATCTGCTTTCTCAATGACTTGCTGCGCTAGTGCAGCATGATCAATCACCGGATCGGTATCGGGTGGTACCGCAAGATGGCGAAATCCGGCAGCGTGTGCGGCACGTGTTTCACTGGCTATGGTGCCATGACGACGAGGGCCGGGCTCACGTAAACGGGCACACGTATCAACAAAGGCCGGCGTTAACCAGCAGCCATCAGCGGCTTCAACCTGATCAACCTGGGCAGCGTCAGCAGTAGCGCCGAACAGTAACTGGCCTTCTGCATTCACCACCACAGAGGTCACTTCATCACGGTTTTGTGCGGGATCGATGACGCGCACACCGGTATATCGAATAGTTGTCATTGGCCGTCTCCCTCTAACACGCGGGACTGTACCGCCGCTTGCGCCGCCAACTGACCCTCAACCGTCATGGCCAACACTGCCATGCGCACTGCAATACCGTAATTCACCTGTTTTAAGATCAGCGAATTGGGACCATCCGCTACTTCCGACTCAATTTCCACGCCGCGATTAATCGGCCCCGGATGCATCACAAAAACATTAGGGCTGGCCACTTTTAGACGCTCTCGGGTTAGGCCATAAAGTCCATAAAACTCACTGGAGCCAGGCAACAAGGCTGACTCCATACGCTCATTCTGAATGCGCAGGGCAATCGCCACATCGACATCACGCAAACCTGTTGTCATGTCCTCAAACACGCTAACGCCTAATTCTTCAAAGTCGCGTGGCAGCAAAGTGCGTGGGCCAATCACACGTATTTCTTTTGCACCTAAGGTTTGCAACGCATGGATTTCTGAGCGCGCCACCCGCGAATGACGGATATCGCCAATGATGGCCACGGTAAGGTTTTCAAAGCCGCCGGCATGACGGCGAATGGTGAGCATGTCCAGCATGGCTTGAGTGGGATGTGCGTGACGACCATCACCGGCATTCACCACGGCAATGTGCGGAGTGACTTGGCTAGCAATAAAATGGGCGGCACCAGAAGCGCCATGACGAACCACAAACACATCAGCGGCCATGGCTTCTAAGTTCCACAACATATCGCGCAGAGTTTCGCCTTTGCTGGTGGAGCTTTTGGAAATATCGATATTGAGCACATCAGCAGAGAGTCGTTTCGCGGCCACTTCAAACGTGGTGCGAGTACGCGTGGAAGGCTCAAAGAACAAGTTCATCACAGTGCGGCCCGCTAATAGCGGTTCATTGCGAATGCCACCGTAACCATCTAGGAAGCTATCGGCACGATCCAGAATGCTGGTCAGCATCTCACGCGAGAGCCCTTCGGTACTTAAGAAATGGCGCAGTTGGCCATGATCATTGAGCTGCAGGCGACTGGCCTGATGCGCGTGGGACAAGTGCATAGTGTCGGCATCCGCTATCCATTTGTGCGGATTGTAGCTGAGTCAGGGCGCCGGTGGGTGATCTCTGTGCTCCGGTTTTATCGGAGGACGTGGCCGCGGTGGTGGAGTAGGCGGCCGCAGCGGGTTCACAAACAGACGTAAGTAACGACCAATGGTCTTAATTGCTTCCCACACCCGCAGCCAATGTTCGTTGTCACGCTCGCTATCGAGCAGACTGTAATCTGCTGGTTGTTGCAGCAGCTGCTCAAGTTCGCTCATCAGGTCTAGCCTGGCCTGCGGCGACAAACGTGGCAACTGCGCAAACGCGGTGCGATCACCCAAATGAAAAGCCAGAAAACGCCGACCAACCACTTCGTATAAACAATCCCAGGTTTTAATTTCAGCCACAGGAATGCGCACGGTAGAACGTGGAAATCCGGGGCTAATAATGAGCTGCTGCGCTGAAATAGACACTTTCATGGGGCTAAAACCTAACTAAACACGTGACCAGTTTGGCTCGTTATACCAGTCACTGACAATTAAACAGGCGGCGGTCGAATCTAACGATGGCATACGGCCGCTGCGATAATCTAAAACAGATTTCAATGTTGCACGTGCTTCACGCGTGCTTAACCGCTCATCTTGTCGGTACACCGGAATTTTGGGAAAACGTGCAGCCAAACGACGGGCAAACTTTAGCGCCAAATGACTAATATCCGACACAGTGTCATCCATATTCAGCGGGTTACCCACAATAATCGCTTGTGGGCGCCACTCGGCCACTAGGTCGTCAATCACCTGCCAATTGGGAATGCCGTCGCGCGCGGCAATGGGTGTCAGTGGCGAGCCTAAACCCGTCACCGACTGTGCGCTGGCCACACCAATGGTTTTGGTACCGAAATCAAACCCCAACACGGTGCTCGGCAGCGGCTTTGATGCCTCAGGCATGCCCTACCTCATGCGACAAATGATGCCAGTCCAGCCCTAAGTGTTTCATGCTGGCTTCCCAACGTGCTTCATAGGGCAAATGGAACAACACATCATCACTGGCCGGCACGGTTAACCACACATTGGCAGCTAACTCTTCTTCCAATTGGCCCGGCTCCCAACCGGCATAACCCAGCGACACCAAAAAGTCGCTAGGGCCATGCCCTTGTGAAATAGCATCTAAAATATCGCGCGAATGAGTAATACCAATGTTGTCACTACTTTGCAGCGTAGATGTCCACGGACCCTGACCTTGATGCAACACAAAGCCCAGCTCTGGATGCACCGGGCCGCCATGTAATACCGGCTGATCGGGGCGTTGCAGCGGCTTTAAGGGAGGCAGACGAATATCATGCAAAAGCTGATCAAACGGCAATTCGCTGGGCTGATTGATGACTAGACCAGCGGCGCCTTCAGGGTTATGACGGAAAACATAAATGACCGCGCGTTGAAAGCGCGGATCGTCTAGCTCTGGCATAGCAACCAGAAACTGATGGGTTAAGTTGACGTTATCTATGCTCATACCAACACTATGGGGGTGTCTAAAGCCGGATACAAGAGGCAAAAAGCGAACAAGTTGAAAATCTACTGTGATGTTTCCAGTCGGTCAGAGAAGCGCCAAGTACGCACAATCTGCAGTACATCCACCTGACTTTTTAAGTGCGATGGGAACTCAGCAAATGGCAACGAGTCGCGCACCGACTGTTGTGCTGCCTCGTCCAATAAACGATGGCCAGATGAGCGCAGCACGCGCAACTCTTGCAAACGACCACTTGCTGTTAACGCCACCATCAGCCGCACTTCGCCTCTAAGTTGAGAGGCTCGCACCTCGGCCATTAGTTGTCGGTTACCCGTCATTTCGACTCGCTCACGAAACTGCTCAACATAACCGGCCCAATCATCGGCGCGCGCACTCACAGACGACACCGTATGCACACGCGGACGTTTGGCTTCAGTTTGACGACGCGCCGCTAGGCGAGCCTCCAGCAAAGCAATTTCCTGTGCCACTTGGTCCAGCTCATCATTGGCGTTAGCGGCAACAGCTACCGTCTGCTGCTCTGTTAGACGGCTGGCTTGCTCATTACCGGACACACTCACCACCGGTGTTGCACTTTGTGGCTGAGTTCGCTGACTAAACTGCTGACGTTGCTCAGCCACGCCCGGTGTGGGGGAACGCTGCGTAGTGGTGGTCAATCGGGCATCAGCCAACTGCCCACTACCCTGCTGCGCTGCCTGCGCAACAAAGTCGGCCTGTACTGGCGCAGACTTGCTCTGTGTTGGCACCCACGTCACTTCCATCACCGGTGCGCTGGTTGCACGAGGCGGCACGAACTGAATGCCAAAAATAATTAGTGCATGCAGCATTACCGCCACCACCACGGTAAAACCGAGGCGGTCGGCCGCTGTTACTGGGCTAGGCTGAGAGGTCATTATGATCGCCGACCATAATAAAAATTCACCAAACGAAACTCGTCAAATTCATTTAAGTCCGGCAAGGTTTCACTCATCACACTGTGCAGCCGCTGATAGTCAGGTGCTGTTAAAGACTTCACCCGTGAGTCTGTTAACCAGACCTCATCGGCGGCATCTAAAAATGCCGGTAAAAAGGAACGATTAGCACTGTCATAAAGCACATCGGCCGCAAACAGCACATCCACACGCTCATTTAACTGGAAAAAGTCATGCAATAGCTCAACCTGCACGCCATTCAGGCGCGCATTGGCAGCACTGGCCTGTAACGACACCGGATCGATATCACAGCTAATCACCCGCTTAGCACCTGCCTTCGCCGCTGCAACCGCAACCACTCCCGAACCAGCGCCAAAGTCCAATACCGTTTTGCCGCGCACCAGCTCAGGTTGCTGCAAAATTTGGCGAGCTTGCGCCAAACCCGAGGCCCAACAAAACATCCAATACGAGGGCTCATTTAGCGCCCAATCCATTTCTTCTGGGCTTAAGGCATCGTGTGGAAAGTCGTCATTTAGCAGGTATAGCTGAAGCTCGGCACAATCCGGCAAGGTCACTGCATTAATGCGTGCCTGCGACAAAAAAGGAGCTATAGACTGCGTCAGCAAAGCCGCATCCGACATGGCTTAAATTCCGCAGCGTGCTAACGCTAATTTTTGCTCGATGGCCGCAATCAGTTTGTCAGCGATACCGTAATTAAATGCGGCATCAATTTCGCGGATACAGGTCGGGCTGGTTACGTTCACTTCGGTCAGATATTCACCAATGACATCCAAGCCGACAAACAACAGCCCCCGCTTTTTAAGCTCAGGGCCCACACGCGCGGCAATGCGTTTTTCGGCTTCATTAATTGGGCGGGCTTCACCACGTCCGCCAGCGGCCAGGTTGCCGCGAATTTCATCGCCCTGTGGAATACGAGCCAACACATAAGGCACTGGCTCGCCATCAATCATCAGCACGCGTTTATCGCCGTCTTTGATTTCCGGAATATAACGCTGCGCCATGATCGGTCGTGAGCCGTTGTCAGTTAGCACTTCTAACGTGGCGCCAATATTGTTACCACCGGCCTGCAAGCGAAAAATACCGGTGCCGCCCATGCCATCCAAGGGCTTCACAATTACATCCTGATGCTCAGCGATAAACTGACGAATATCGACTGCGCGTGATGTCACCAGCGTTGGCACCATGCAATCGGCAAAGGCAGTGGCAAACAACTTTTCATTGCAGTCACGTAGCGACTGCGGTTTATTAACCACTAACAAACCCGCCTGCTCAGCGCGCTCTAACAAGTAGGTGGCGTAAATAAAGTTCATGTCGAACGGTGGGTCTTTGCGCATTAACAGCGCATCCATCGTAGCCAATGGCTGGGTTACAAATTCGCCCAGCTCAAACCACTTTTCCGGGTTTTCAAATACCGTTAGCGGTGCCATGCGCGCCTGAGTTTGGCCTTGCTGCAGGCTTAAATCACTTGCCTCTAAATACCACAACTCATGACCTCGTTTAGCGGCTGCCCACAACATCGCCAGTGTCGAATCTTTTTTGTAATTCACCGACGCAATCGGGTCCATCAGTACCGCTAATTTCATGGTTTAAGCCCCACTATCTGTGTCATTAATACCGAACTCATCACGATAAGCACGAACAGCCTGCAAGTGTTCTGCATGCAGCCCTGTTTCTTCCAGATAGTTAATAATTTGAGTAAGTGAAATAATCGACAGCACCGGCAGACCAAAGTCGCGCGCCACCTCTTGTATGGCCGACAGCTCGCCTTGACCACGCTCTTGCCGGTCTACCGCCACCACCACCGCCACAGCTTGCGCTCCAGCGCCCTGCACCAGGGTCATCACTTCACGAATCGCTGTGCCCGCGGTAATCACATCGTCAATAATCAAAACGCGACCAGCCAAAGGCGAGCCCACCATGACACCACCTTCGCCATGCGCCTTGGCTTCTTTACGGTTAAAACACCACGGCATATCAATATCAAACTGTTCGGCTAACTGCACCGCTGTTGCCGAGGCAATGGGGATGCCTTTATAGGCTGGGCCAAACAACACGTCAGCCTCTATGCCACTGTCTTTAATTGCCGCCGCATAAAACTTACCTAATGCAGCCAAACGCTTGCCCGTATTAAACAGTCCAGCATTAAAAAAGTACGGTGACACACGACCTGACTTCAACGTGAACTGGCCAAAGCGCAGCACTTCTTGGGCAATAGCAAATTTTATAAACTCGCGTTGGTAGTCGCGCATCGTTCTCTCAGCTGTGGTTAAAAATTCTAGCCGCGATGATAACCCGCTTAAGCTGAGCTAGCATCTGTGCCAGAATGCGGCATCGTCATCTAAAAATAAAAAAACATGTCGAAACCTGTTAAAAGCCATCACCGCGTTGCCGGATTTGCCAGCATGGCCGGCACCACCATTGAATGGTATGACTTCTTTCTTTATGGCACCGCCGCTGCGCTAGTGTTTAATCGTTTATTTTTCCCAGAACTCGATCCGCTCACCGGCATCTTTGCCGCCTTTGCAACCTACGCCGTGGGCTTTATTGGCCGACCGTTGGGGGGCATTGTGTTTGGTCATTACGGAGATCGTATTGGCCGTAAATCCATGTTGATTATTACGCTGCTACTGATGGGCATTCCCACCGTTATCATTGGCCTGCTTCCTACATATGATCAGATTGGTTATTGGGCCGCCCTGCTATTAGTCATTTTGCGTTTTCTACAAGGCATGGCGGTTGGTGGCGAATGGGGTGGCGCCGTGTTAATGGCGGTTGAGCACGCCCCAGAAGGTCGTAAAGGCTTTTATGGCAGCCTGCCACAAACAGGAGTGGGTGCAGGTTTGGTGTTATCGACACTAGCCATGAGTGCCGTCGCCACCTTACCGGAAGAAGACATGCTGAGCTGGGGTTGGCGGCTACCCTTCATTGCTAGCATTGTGCTGCTGGGTGTGGGTTGGTTTATCCGCGTGAAAGTGCCGGAGTCGCCAGACTTTGCTAAGGTACAAGCCGAACAAAAAGCGCAGGCCATGCCACTGAAAGTGGTGTTAAAAGATCATGGTGCCGCCACCTTTAATATCATTGGTGCGCGCATCGCCGAAAACGCTTGGTTTTATTTATCCGTTACTTTTGCGCTCGCCTATACCACCTCGCAACTCGCGCTCCCTAGAGCTGAAGTACTAACTGCAATCACAGTGGGGGCTGCGCTCTCGTTAATCACCATGCCGTTAGCGGGCTGGTTGTCCGACCAAGTAGGACAGAAAAAGCTATATATGGTCGGCATGATATTGCTGCTGATGTATGTCTACCCATTTTTTGCCATGCTCGGTACGGGCGATATGGTCATCGTGTGGTGGGCCTTGGTGATCGCCATTGGAATTATTTTCCCCTTGCTCTACGCCCCCGAAGCTCTGCTATTTGCCAAACAATTTCCAGCCCAAGTGCGCTATAGCGGCATCTCGTTTGGGGTACAAATTGCCGGCGTGTTAGGTGGCGGTTTGGCACCCATGATTGCCACTGCCCTGCTCGCGAAAGGTGGCGGCGAGCCCATCTATGTCGTTTTTTATCTCGTCGGCATGATTTTATTGGCGCTAGTTTGTACCGCACGTATGCGCGCTTAATGCCCTGAAGTTGCCCGTAAGACCATTTGCTTTGGTTTAATCGGCCAAGATATACCCCATACGGGGGATGCCCCCTCCTTCTCAGCAAACTAAGGTTTAGGTGTTGCGTTTAACTAAACGAATACCTTTTATAACTAGGATGTTGAGGAATTAATCATGAATAAACTAAAAGTAAGTGCAATCGCACTGGCTGCTGCTGTTGGCTTGGCAGCCTGCGGTGGTGGCAGTAGCAACAAAGGGGCAGGTGGCGGAAGCACTGCTGAAAGCCGCACATTTGAAAGCTCTTTTATTAATGGTGTGACTTATTCGACACCAACTCAGTCTGGCACTACAGGTGTTGACTGTGTTGACGTCAAGCCAGGCTGTTTTGATGTTATTCCGGGTGAAGCCGTAACGTTTACTATCGGCAACCTAGCTCTTCCCCCGGTTGTAGCAGTTGCAGGTCAGGCACGTATTACCGTGGTTGATATTGCCAAAGCTATTGATGAAGATGCGACCATCCTGAGCACCCCAGCTGCTGCCATTGTTGCCTATCTTGACGCTCTCAATAACCTTGAAGCCGAAGTTACTGAGTTAGATGGTCGCAAGGTGTTCAACGTGCGCCCGGTCAGCAATCCGGAAGAAACGGTAGACTTGGTAACGCTAGTTGAGGAAGTGACAAACGGCAAAGACTTAAAGGAGGCCTTGGAAGAAGCCCTAGACAAAGCGGGTGAAGAAGGTGTTGAAGTCAACCCTGACGCCAATCGCGATACCGATCTAGCCAAAGATGATCTGGGTAATGGCCTTGAACCTAATGCTGATGCTTTTGAACAATCCGGCGACTCGTTCATTGTTGCCGACCTGCTGGGCCTGTGGACAGTTGAGGAGCAAGGTGGCATTGGTGGCATTTTCTTTGGTAGTGATGGTAAAACTGATTTCATCACCACTTTTGCGGCCAATGAAGAAAACGGCCCAGAACTAAACCTTGGTGATAACTGGAATATCAAGAACAACCAGCTGGTAGTTTCCGATGGCGAAACTGGTAACACCGAGTGCATCTTGGTCGAGCGCAGCAGTAATGAACTGACCTTGAACTGCATCGACTTTGAGTCCGACGGAACATCTGAGGACGACGAGCCCTTCGAAATCAAGTTGACCAAGGTCAACAACTTAGCTCGCATTCTGACCAATGGTGACGGCATCTGGAATATCGTCTTTGAAGAGTTCTTTGATGAATTTGGCACTATTACTTTTGGTCCGAACGATGCTTTCAACGACAGCATTACCAGTCGTGAAGATGATGAAGTTGATACTAGCTCGGGTACGTTCACGGTCACTGGCGCCAAATTGACACTCAGTGGCTCAGGTCTTAACGATGATGGTGTGATGGAGGACTTCAAATCGGAATGCTTCTTTGCCGGTCTCAAGCTGAATGCGCAGAGCCAGCCAGAAGACATTTTCTTCCGCTGCCTGCCGTTTGAAGAGGGTGACACTGAAGAAGACATCTTATTAACTAAGCGTGCCGGAGTGGCTGACTTACCCAACTCAGTCGAACGTGAAGACCATCATGGCGAGACCGTCTCACTGCTTTAACTAGCATCTAAGTTTAGCTTTAAAGGGCGCTTACCTAAGCGCCCTTTTTTTTAGGCCCTATCTTTGTTACAACACCGCTTCATGCTTAATTGATCAGGACACTCATGCGCATCATCTCTGCCAACCTCAATGGCATCCGCTCTGCTGCCAAAAAAGGCTTTTTCGACTGGATGACCACACAAAGCCATGCCGATGTGGTTTGCATTCAAGAAACGAAAGCACAACAACATCAACTTGATGACGCTGTATTTAACCCGCCCGGTTGGCATCGCTTTTTGTTTGATGCTGAGCGCCCCGGTTACTCTGGTACGGCCATTTATAGTCGTATAACGCCAGACGCTGTGAGCACCGGCCTTGGCTTTGAGCTTTGCGATACTCAAGGTCGCTGGATAGAAGCGCGCTTTAATGACCTGACCGTAATCTCACTTTATTTGCCTTCTGGCTCGGCCAATGACGATGCGCAGGCCCGCAAAGATGTCTTCCTAACCGAGCTTATGCCTATCCTAAAGCAGCGCTTAGCCAGCGGAGAGAAGCTCATCGTCTGCGGCGACTGGAATATCGCGCATAAAGAAATCGATCTTAAAAATTGGAAAGGCAACTTAAAAAACTCGGGCTTTTTGCCACATGAACGCGCTTGGTTAACCCAGCTATTTGATGAGGTAGGTTTTGTGGACGCTTTTCGTGTTGTTGACCCACGCGCAGAGCAATACACATGGTGGAGTAATCGCGGACAGGCTTATGCAAACAATGTGGGGTGGCGCATCGACTATCACATCGTATCGCCTGCGCTACTGGCGTGTATCCAGTCCGCCAGCATATACAAAGATGTTAAGTTTTCTGATCATGCACCATTGATCATTGATTATGATCTCGCCAAAATTGAAAGTTAATTTTTCATTTGAGGGTAAGTAGATGCGTAAGTCACCACTCGTAATTTTAGCCGCTGGCGTATTTGTTCTGTCGGGCTGCGCCAGCAAACCTGAGCCTACGTTTGGTCAACTCTTAGGTGATCGTGCTGGTGAGTATCGCGCAGTAAAAAGAGACTGGCAGGCTGGTGCCACACTGAAAGCCAATGGCGAAAAAGATATTTCACGCGGTGAGCGTGATATCAAAAAAGGCGAAGATATGATCAAGCGCGGTCAACGTTTGGTTGAGCGCGGGCAGTCCAGTGTTAAACGCGGTGAAACCCGTGTGCAGCAAGGCAGCGAGCGCATGAAGCAGGCCGAAGCTAACTACACAGAACTCACTGCATCACCCGCCATCCCTGCATTAGCCGAATAACCCAGGCAGACCAGCAGCGGCTCGCTTATACTCTGCGTTTTACGAGGTAAGTGAGCCTGTTATGCCAGCGCCCGATACCGCCACGCTACAACGCTGGCGCCAAGACATTCAATTCAACGCCACACTTTGTGATCAGCCATTGGTGTTCCGCACCACCTGGGGCATTTTCTCGCCTGAAGCCATTGATGATGGCACCAAGTTACTGCTGGACTTGATGGATGTTAGCCCCACCGATGACTGCTTAGATATTGGTTGTGGTTACGGCCCGATTGGCATGACCTTGGCTAAGTTAGCGCCACAAGGCCAAACGCTGATGGTCGATAAAGACTTTATGGCAGTTGAATACGCCAACAAAAATTGCCAGACCAATGGCATTAACAATGCTCGCGCCATGCTCTCAAACGGGCTGCAGCATATTCCTGCCGATGCACGCTTTGACATCATCGTGTCGAACTTGCCAGCCAAGGCCAGCAAAGAGCAACACTACTTGTTTTTATATGACAGCCTAAAACACCTGAAACCTGGTGGCCGCTTTTATGTGGTCACCATCAATGGTCTGCGTGAATTTATGGCTCGCACCCTGAAGGAAGTGTTTGGTAATTACGATAAGTTAAAACAAGGCAAGGTCTACACCGTTGCAGTGGCAGAAAAAAACCCAGCTTGAGCTGGGTTTTTTTTATTAGCAGTTGCCTTTCTTGGCTTGACCAGGCGGGCAATGGCTACCACCACCTTCAACATCAATGACAACAGGCTTTAACTTAACGCTAGGGCCGCGGATTTCACACGCAGTCAGTGTTGGCACCAACATTACACACAGAACAATTGCTAGCTTTTTCATCTTTGTCTCTCCGACACGTACTGACACGTTTAAACCACTGTTTAAACGTGAGTTGTACATCATGTCACAGAAACGAAAAAGTTGTTGAGATTACCAACCTAGCGCTTTTTGCTGTGCTAATACCAAATCTGCAATGCCAGCTTCGGCTAAATCTAACAATGCCGTCGCTTCTTGACGTGAGAATGCAACACCTTCTGCTGTGCCTTGCACTTCAATAATGCCGCCATGCTGCGTCATCACCACATTCATATCCGTGTCACAGGCCACATCTTCGGTGTATTCCAAATCCAACAGCGGTGTGCCCTTCACAATGCCCACCGAAATGGCCGCAACCAAACTGGTTAACGGGTCCTGTTTAATCATTTTTTCACGCAGCATAAACGACAGCGCATCGACCAACGCTACTGCACCACCGGTAATGGCCGCAGTACGGGTACCACCATCAGCCTGCAACACATCACAGTCAATGGTGATGGTGTGCTCACCCAGCTTTTTCATATCGACCATGGCGCGTAATGAACGGCCAATCAATCGTTGAATCTCCAAGGTGCGACCGCCTTGTTTGCCTTTGCTGGCTTCACGTTGATTACGGGTGTGTGTGGCACGTGGCAACATGCTGTATTCAGCGGTAATCCAGCCTTCACCCTTGCCTTTCAAGAACCGTGGCACACCCACTTCCACACTGGCGGTACACAGCACACGAGTATCACCAAAACAGACCAATACTGAGCCCTCGGCATGACGCGTAAAATCGCGAGTGAAAGTAATAGGACGAAGTTGATTGGTTTGGCGACCACTAGCGCGCATGGCTGTTTCCTGTCTAACGATTTAAGATGCTGCAGTATACCCGTTGCTAGAGCTCAATATGACCGTTAACCAACCCGTTGTTAGCATGACCGCCTTTGCTCGCAGTGAAACCAGCACGGCTGCAGGCCAACTCAGCCTTGAAATTCGCTCCGTCAACAGTCGACATTTAGAGCTAAGCTTTCGTTTGCCCGAGTTGCTGCGCGAGCGTGAGTTTGCTTGGCGTGATCTGGTTCGTAGCCGCTTAACCCGAGGTAAAGTGGAAATTAACCTGCGCTTTTCTGCTGCCGAAAACAGCGAAATGAACGCCTTGGTGCTTAACCAGCCACTGTTGACGCAGCTCATTGAACGCATGAAAGAAGTCGACCGACTGATTCCACACATTGCACCCGCAAGCTCATTGGATATTTTGCGTATGCCCGGGGTGCTGCTCAGCAAAGAAGCCGATCACAGTGCCTTAATAACTCAGGCTGACGCGCTATTGAGCCAAGCCCTCGACGACTTTACTGCCATGCGTGCACGTGAAGGTGCGGCCTTAAACGAACTTATTATGCAGCGCTTAACACAGGTAGAAGCAGAGGTTGCCAGCGTACGCGAGCGCCTGCCACAAATCATGACCAGTTTCCAGCAACGCCTACGTGCACGCTTTGATGAGCTCAGCATTAACCCCGAGCGCTTAGAACAAGAGCTGGTGTTGTTTGCTCAAAAAATGGATGTGGCCGAAGAGCTAGATCGTCTGTTAACGCATGTGGCGGAGATTCGCCGGGTACTCAACCAAGGCGGTGCTGTTGGTCGACGTTTAGATTTTCTGATGCAGGAGCTCAATCGCGAAGCCAATACCTTAGGTAGCAAAGCAGTCACTGCCGAAAGCTCATGGTCATCGGTAGAGCTAAAGGTATTAGTCGAGCAAATGCGCGAGCAAATTCAGAATATTGAATAAGGGCCTTAATAAACAATTGTTAGCGCTCTTCACGACATGCAATTACAGCTTGATCGCATTATTAATTAATTCGCTAATCAGACTATTTTGGATTTGACGCTTAACGGTCACTGCATAAAAGTTTTCATAAACATTGGGCAGGCTTAAATAATTCACGAGCTTGCCCTGCTCTAACTCATCCTTTACGACAACGTCAGGCATCACTGCAAGAGCACCTGTATCACGTGCCAGTAGCCGAAGCATCGCCATATCATCTGCCTCAGCAACGATGCACGGCTTAAACTGGTGTTGGGCACAGAAACTATCAAAGGCCGAGCGTACTGGACTATCGGCAACTGGCACCACCCATTCATACTCTTTATAACGACTTGAAAAAACCTTACCCAGAGACAGCTTGGGTGGGCCAATTATTGCCACCGGTTGCCTGGCAAGTAACTGACATTGCCAAAGCTCTTTATTAACTCCCAACACCTGAGTATTGGTTAGCGCAAGATCAAACTCATGGTTTGCAAGTGCATTTAACAAATTTACTTGGCCCCGCGCGTGCAAGATGTACTTTGTATTTGGGCGCCGAATCAACGGCTCAATAAAACTCTCTACAAAGTTCCGCGACATTGTTGTTAACACACCAATTCTTACCGTCAGCATGCCTTGCTGTATTCCTTTACTTAATAGCGACTCCAACTCCTCACCACGGGTGAAAATCTCTTCGGCGTAAGCCAAGGCATTTTGTCCATTTTCAGTAAGTCGTAATTTACGCCCCTCCCGAATAAACAGCTCAACGCCCATATTCGACTCAAGCTGCCGAATCTGTGATGAAAGTGCTGACTGAGAAATATGAAGATTGGCTGCAGTCTTGGTTAGATTGCCTTGTTTAGCCACATGCCAGAAGTAGTAGAGGTGATGGTAATTAAGCTTACTCATAACAACACCTTCGTTCACTTTTAAAGAATGATTTGTTGATAATTATGTATTTTACCTATGACTAATGCCAACGCAGAATAGCGCCGCAAACACATGAGCAAATAACTGCTGAGCCCTTCATGCTTGGGAACATTCACTGACAGGTACATTATGAGGCCATTAACCCATCTACAAGCCTTAGAGTCCGAAGCAATTTCTATCATGAGGGAAGTTGCCGCCAGCTTCGAAAACCCCTGCATGTTTTATTCGATTGGCAAGGACTCCACGGTCATGCTGCACTTGGCACGTAAAGCATTTTGGCCAGCACCAGTGCCTTTTACCCTGCTGCATATCGACACGACGTGGGAATTTGCGGAAATGGCTCGTTTTCGTGATCAACTGGCAGAGCGCTTGCAGTTAAAACTATCCGTTCATATAAACCAAGAAGCCCTAGAGCATGGGGTACACCCAATACTTTCAGGCTCTGTTAAATACAACGACCTGATGAAAACCCAAGCGCTCAAACAAGCGCTAAAGCTGCACAAATTTGATGCTGCCTTGGGTGGAGCCAGACGCGATGAGGAAAAGTCACGCGCCAAAGAGCGTGTTTTTTCTGTTCGCGATGTTTACCAAACATGGGATCCCAAAAATCAACGCCCTGAACTATGGAGCATTTATAACACTCGTATAAATCCTGGTGAAAGCGTTAGGGTTTTTCCTCTTTCTAACTGGACAGAGTTAGACATCTGGCTATACATACTTCGGGAAAAAATTGACCTTGTTTCGCTCTACTTTTCAGCACCACGCAAAACATGGATTGATGAGGAGTCAGGACAAATTCTGATTCTTGATGACGAGCGGATGTTACCGTTTCTTACACCGGCCGAGCATGAGTCTATCTCAGTACGCAATGTGCGCTGCCGAACGCTAGGGTGTTATCCACAAACGGGGGCGGTACTGAGTAACGCACTCGACGTGAGCTCGATTATCGAGGAGTTACTGCTGAGTACGACCAGCGAGCGAGAAGGCCGAATGTTAGATAAGGACCAAGTAGGTTCGATGGAAAAGAAAAAACGCGAAGGCTATTTTTAGTGCGTCTCAATCATACCGTACCGACTTTTTATCGTGCACATTTTGGGTTGCTTACACTGCACGGCAAAGAATCAATTATTGCACCCGCACTTACACAGCGCTGGCAAGCTCGGCTCACCAGCAGTACCGCTTTTAATACCGATAGCCTAGGCACCTTCAGTGGTGAAGTAGAGCGATCTCTTTCACCAGTCGAATGCGCACTTCACAAGGCACGCTTGGCTCTTACATTAACGGGCGCTGAATATGGTCTAGGCAGCGAAGGCAGCTTTAACACCAGCGTATGGGGATTTGGCGTAGTTAACCAAGAATTGGTGGCCTGTGTTAACAACAAGACAGATTGGTTTGTGGTTGGGAGCCATACCACATTCGTAAGCGTTGCAGAGTGTCGTTATGGTAATGCAGAAGCACGCCAATTATTTTGGCGCAATCTGCAAGCAGGCCAAGGAGTTATGTTGATTAGTGAGGCGCATACGGCTAAAGGCGTCGAGTCAGAGGCTGAGGCCATCGCCATATTAAACGACTGGTACGGAGAGCATATTCCTGCAGATCTGCGGATTAGGTATGACCTCCGAGCCCATCAATCACCCATGCGACAAGCCAATATTGCGCTAGCACTAGAAAACCTCATGATGCGCCTAGAAAGCACATGTCGTCAGTGCGGTCGACCCGGCTTTTGGCCAGATATACGCGAGACAGGTTTGCCGTGCAGAGACTGTGGATTTCCAACGAATAATCCACGTGCTCATATCGCATGTTGTGAAGGCTGTGGTTACCAAGAGTCTAGGGCCGTAGCAGCAACTCACGCTGATCCCGCGACTTGCCCAATGTGTAATCCATAACAAGGAGCAGAACATGACCTTGCTTCTAAACATCAATGTCGAGACTGATTTCGCCCAAGCAGTAAGCTTATTGCAAGCAGGCGAACTCGTTGCTGTTCCAACTGAAACCGTCTATGGCTTAGCAGCCGACGCGCGCCAACCGAAAGCAGTTAGCTCTATTTTTGCTGCTAAAAATCGTCCGGCTAACCATCCACTGATAGTACACATTGGTGAGATGGCTCAGCTTGATGACTGGGCTATAGACATTCCCTCAGCTGCTCGGCAATTAGTTCGCCAGTTCTGGCCTGGGCCATTAACATTGATACTTCGTAAGGCACCTTGTGTTAACTCAATCGTTACCGGTGGCCATGACACAGTTGCGCTCAGAATGCCTGCCCACCCAGCACTTTTGGATCTTCTAAAGCGTAGTGGGTTAGCACTCGCTGCCCCCTCAGCCAACCCTCATAAGCGCTTAAGCCCCACCAGTGCCCATCAGGTCATGGATACCATGGCTGGTAAAATTGCGGCTGTGTTAGACGGCGGCGAATGTAGTTTAGGCATCGAGTCCACCATCTTGGACTTCAGTGCAGAAACACCGCGCGTGTTACGCCCGGGCCCTATCACCGCCAGTGAGCTTGCTGAGCATCTAGGCTCTGCAGTTACGCGCCCAAATCATCACCATTTGCCCGTGCCAGGCAATCTGCCTGAGCACTATCGTCCACGCACGCCGGTGCGACTAAAAACAGCTCATGAAATAATGCAAAATACGGATTACCCTGTAGTGCGTCTGATGTTAAGCCCGCGCCAAGCCTACCCAAAACACAATGATGAGTTTTTGAGAGTAATGCCTCAGGCAAAGCCGCTTTATGCTCAACAACTCTATCGCACGCTTCACGAAGCGGATCAAATGGCAGCTTGCGAAATTTGGGTTGAATTACCGCCTGCATCAGAGCAATGGTCAGATGTATATGACCGATTGTTACGCGCGAGTGGCGGTAGCTAGGTAGCAGCTGTCGCATATAAACTTTATGAAGGCGTATCACTAATTCGTATTAGGAAAACATGCAATGAAATACCTGCTCGCACTGCTTTGTTGTTTCAGCTTTCCAGCCCTAGCAGGTGACTGGCAACTGCATAGCAATCGCGATGGAGTCGAAGTCTTTACCGCAGAGGTGTCAGGACAGAACTTAAAAGCTTTTCGTGGCATTGCTGTGCTTGATGCGCCAATGGATAAAGTACTGAATGTTCTTGCTGACCTACCTCGTATGCCACGTTGGTTTTATCAAATGCGAAGCGCCCAGCTTCTATCCGGTAATGAAAGCCAAGGACGAGTCTATATTGTCATTGCCGGCATCTGGCCTGTTAGTGATCGTGATGCAGTCATTGATGTTGAAACCGACAACATCAATGATGCTGTAATGATTCAATCCGTTGGCAGGCCAGCCGCCAAACCGATTGAAAGCTGTTGTGTGCGAATTCCATCACTGCAGTCTAGCTGGTTAGTATCATCCTTGGGGCCAACACAAACTCAAGTGATTTTCACCACACAATCTCATCCAGGCGGCATTATTCCATTGTGGCTGGCTAACCGAGTGGCGGTGGATATGCCGCGTCAAACACTTAATGGTTTACGTCGTGAAGTAGTGCAATAGCGCCTTAATCTTTCTTAGGCAACATCGCTCTTAAAGGTGCTGACATACGATCTGGGTTGGCTCCAATAGCGCCTCGATAACGCTCAATGATGGCTGTCATATCTGCGGCCATATCGCCGGTGGGGTAAAAAGCTGGAGTGATACGCAGCTCTTTATTTCCAAAATCCAAAATGAACGGAATAATCGGCACCCCTGCTTTAACCGCAATCAAATAAAAACCACGTTTAAATTCTGGCGAACCATGTCGTGTTCCCTCGGGAGCAATACCCAAGTAAAAGTTCTCTGCTTGCTTTAGATAAGCCGCTGATTGCTCAACCAAACCCGATGACTTGCTACGGCAGACAGGCATAACACCTAACCATCGGAAAAATGGTGCCATCGGCCCTTTAAATAATTCCGCTTTAGCCATAATCCGAATTTTTAAACGTAGCGACAAAATGACGGCTGCCGCGACAATGCCATCTCGGTTTGATGTATGCGGTGCCCCAATAAAGACGGCTTTAGGTACATCTGGAAACTCACCTGTCACTTTCCAACCTAATAAACGTAGCCATAACTCGCCCAAACGTTGCGAAAAAGTAGTTCCTCGTCGAGGCACATTAGGGCTTAAGTCTTTAGCAGTGATCATGGCAAAGGGCCTGTTGTTGTCTTGCGCCGACTATAGCAAAAGCTATACAAAAAAAACCCACGACCAATGGATCGTGGGTTTAGTTTTGCGACCAGCTGCGAACTTAGAACGTACGCGAAATCAGCTCTTTCATGATTTCGTTAGTGCCACCATAAATACGGTTAGCACGGGTATCGATATAAGCTTGGGCTACTGGGTATTCCAGCATATAACCGTAACCACCATGCAGCTGAACACACTCATCCACCACTTTAGAGATCAGGTCTGATACCCAATATTTTGCAGCGGCGGCAGCATCTACCTGCAAGGTGCCTTTAATCTGCTCTTCAATACAACGGTCAACAAAAACACGCGCAATCTGTGTTTCAGAGCGCAATTCTGCCAGCTTGTAACGAGTGTTTTGATAAGCAGCTACAGGCTTGCCGAACACTTTACGATCACGCACATAAGCTAAGGTGTGTGCCAATACTTGCTCACAACCGGCAGCACAAATGATGGCAATCATTAAGCGCTCCCAGGCCAGTTCTTTCATCAACATGATGAAGCCCATGCCTTCGGCACCAATGATGTTCGACTTAGGTACACGCACGTTGTCGAAGAACAACTCACAGGTGTCTTGGCCTTTCATGCCGACTTTGTTCAGTGGGCGGCCCTTGCTGAAACCTTCGCGATTGGCTTCAACCAATAACAACGAAACACTTTCTGCACCTTTTGATGGGTCACCCGTTTTGACCACCACAACAGCGATGTCGCAGAGGTAACCGTTGGTGATGAAGATTTTGCTGCCATTCACGATGTAGTCGTCGCCATCAGCAACGGCTGTTGTTCGAACGGCTTGCAAGTCAGAGCCAGTGCCTGGCTCAGTCATCGCAATAGCACCAACGGCTTCACCAGAAGCCATTTTTGGTAGCCATGTTTGCTTGAGCTCTTCACTACCAAAGTTCAGCAGGTAGTTAGCAACGATGTCAGAGTGCAGCGAAAAACCAGAGGCAGAATCACCAGCACGGGCTTGCTCTTCCATCATGATGACGCTGTATAAGCGGTCAACACCAGATCCACCGTATTCTTCAGGCATGGTTGGGCAGAGTAAGCCTAGCTCACCTGCTTTGTTCCACAGATGACGGTCAATATGCTGTTGTGCTTCCCACTTTTCACGGTGTGGTGCCATTTCGTCTTCAAAGAAACGACGGGCGGTGCGGCGGAAATCTTCATGTTCCGCGGTGAAGATAGTGCGCGGGATCATGGCATTCATAGGGTTCGGTACGTTGAGGCTCATCGGAAAACTCCGGACAGACAAAAAAATTCAGGTAAAATACAATACGGTCGTAATGCAGGTTGGCATTCAAACAGCCGCCCCTTTTGCTGTCAAGGAAAAAGTGACTGATGAGTTCTGAAAATCAAACAAAACCACTACGACGCACGCAAAGCGAACGTAGCGAGGCCATGCGCCAACGCTTGATCGATGCCACCATCGAATGCTTGGCTCGGGATGGTTATGCCGGCACCACCATCAGCACCATCATTGCCCAGGCCGATGTGTCTCGTGGCGCGCCAATCCATCACTTTCCCACTAAGGCCTCGTTAATCGAGGCCAGCGCCAGTTATTTGATCCAGCGTTTATATGTGTTGTTAGGCAAGGCGGTGCGCATCTTGGAGGCGTCTGATGACCGTCTACAAGACATGATTTTGGCCAGTTGGCGGCAACTGTTTAATCGCATGGAACACGATGCCATGATGGAATTAATGCTGGCTAGTCGACGTGATGCTGAACTTGCCGGGGTAATGCGTCAGCTATGGGTAGCAGGACGAGACGTACTCGATAAAGCCAGTGAGCACTATTTTGAAGCGCTAAATGATGACGTCGAAATCAGTCATTTATTTATTCTGACGCATTGGTTAATGGGCGGCATGGCCATGGAGCATCACCTAATGGATGGTGATCACGTGGTCGAACACTTTTTAAAGTTATGGACCACGTTATTGGCTGGCCATATTCGCAGCCGTCCTGATGTCACCAGCCCACCGCCGCGCCCCGCCAATTGGAAGCGCTTAGTGGGCGAGTCTTAAGCTAGGCTGCAACTGATTTCAGTGCGCGCTTGGGCAAGTCTTTGCCTAGGCGCTCTGGATTAGGCAGTCGTTTTGCTATCCAAGCGGGCAGCTTTTTCAAGCCCAGCACATTGCTCTCGCGCAGCTCACCAGCAATAAATTCACGCGTGCCCATGACATAGTCAAACCATGGTTTAGTCACACACCAATTGGCATCGGCGTTGCGCCCCATGTGATGGTCATAATGCCAAGGAATATTCTCGCGCCCCCAAGCCGGGTCCTGGTGTGAGCGCTTATGCACACGGTAATAGTTCGCTGCGCAATACCAAAGTGTACCGACATAAAACGGCGCTACCGGAAACAATGGAGCAACTGCGGCGCTGACCGCCAACAATGACCACGCCTCTTTACCCTGAGCATGCAGCCCAAGTGGGAACTTTTCGTAGTTTGGATCTAGGTAATCGTTTTTGCGCACCACCTTGTGGTGCTCATGAAAGTGGAAGGCCCAGAAATTGTTTTTATCGCGCCCCATGTCGTGCAAAACATGCTTATGCATTGCCCACTCAAAAGCGTTGGCTGTAATCAAGCCTAATGGAATACCAATCATTTTCTTCCCCAAACGCGCCATAACACCGCCAACGATAGCGTATTATTAGTAACATCTCATATTACGCGACCTTGAGTTTTCCATGTCAGGCACCTTATTTATTATCGCCGCCGCATCCGGCACCGGCAAAACATCCCTCGTTAAAGAGCTAGTCGCTAGCGACGAACGATTGGGTGTATCAGTATCACACACCACTCGCCCGCCACGCCCGGGTGAAGTTGATGGTGTGAACTATCACTTTACCTCGCGAGAGCAATTCCAACAGGATATTAGCCAACAGCAATTCTTAGAGCATGCTGAAGTTTTTGGCAATTTATACGGCACCTCTAAAGGCTGGGTAGAGTCGCAACTAGCTGCCGATCACGACGTCATTTTGGAAATTGATTGGCAAGGAGCGCAACAAGTGCGCCAACTCATGCCACAAGCCGTATCGATTTTTATTCTTCCACCCTCACTTGCCGCTTTAGCTGAGCGTTTAAATAGTCGTGGCACTGACTCTGCCGAAGTCATTGCCCACCGCTTAAGTGAATCAATTGCCGACATTGGCCACTATGCTGAATTCGATTATTTGGTCATTAATGATGACTTCACCACGGCCCTTGCCGACTTGCACGCCATTGTGCGTGCCGCTCGACTGTCCAATCGTTCACAGTCTGCGCGCCAAGCACATTTGATCCGCCGCTTGTTATCTGGGGGTTAGGCGCAGACAGTGGTTGTTAATCGGCGGCATGTGCCGTAGAATTCTGCCTCTTTTGTGATCGCTTTTCGGAGATAAACCGTGGCCCGTGTAACCGTCGAAGACTGCTTGACCAACCTCGATAACCGCTTTGAGCTGGTGCTGGTCGCTTCCAAGCGCGCGCGTCAATTAGCCACTGGCGGTAAAGAGCCGGGTTTGGCGTGGGAAAATGACAAACCAACCGTAATGGCCTTGCGTGAAATTGCAGCCGGCATGGTAGACCGCCACATTCTGACCGAAGTGCCAGAAGAAGAAGCGCTGCCGGATCTGAGCGATCTCGGCAACCTCGAATATCAACCGCCTGCTGACCTCTGATTACCCCGCTAAAATTTTTCTCTCGCAGGCGTAATCGCACACTTGACGCAACGCCTGCCTCGCCGGAGACTCAATGCATGAGCTCCGGCATAGACGCCCTTTGTCATCGACTAGATGAATACCTGACACCGACACAGGTGGCAGCGGTACGTCGTGCCTATGAGTTTTCAGAGCAAGCCCACTTAGGCCAGTTCCGTCGCAATGGTGACCCTTACGTTACTCACCCATTAGCGGTCGCACATATTCTTTGCGATATGCATATGGATCATGAAAGCCTGATGGCTGCCATGCTGCATGATGTCATTGAAGACACCATCGTTTCGAAAGAAGAATTGTGTGAGCAGTTTGGTGAGGAAGTCACTAAGTTAGTTGATGGTGTGACCAAGCTTACCCAGGTGCATTTCAACTCCAAGGCCGAAGCACAAGCCGAGAACTTTCGCAAAATGATTATGGCGATGACACAAGATGTCCGCGTCATTGTCGTTAAATTAGCTGACCGTCTACACAATATGCGCACCCTAGATGTGCTGACGCCAGAAAAGCGCAAACGGGTAGCCCGCGAAACCTTAGAAATTTATGCCCCGATTGCCATGCGTTTAGGCATGAACGATATCCGTATCGAATATGAAGATTTGGGCTTTGCAGCCATTTGGCCGATGCGTGCCGAGCGCATTCAAAATGCTGTTTTTGCTGCTCGTGGCCACCGCCGTGAAATGGTCACCACATTAGAAATTGCCATTGCCGAACGCCTGCGCAAAGAAGGCCTTAGTGCGCGCGTTATTGGTCGCGAAAAGCACCTGTACGGCATTTATTTGAAGATGCGTGAAAAGCGTCGTTCATTTAATGAAATCATGGACATCTATGGTTTCCGCGTGGTGGTCGACAGTGTTGACGCTTGTTACCGCGCACTGGGAATTGTGCACAATCTTTACAAGCCGATTCCGGGCAAGTTCAAAGACTATATCGCTATCCCCAAAACCAATGGTTATCAGTCACTGCATTCGGTACTAAAAGGCCCACGTGGGGTGCCGATTGAGGTGCAAATTCGCTCAGAGGCCATGGAGTCGATGGCCAGTAATGGCATTGCTGCGCACTGGCTGTATAAGTCCGACAGCTTCACCAACACTTCTCAAACACGTGCACGTGAATGGATGAAGTCACTGCTTGAGCTACAAACCAGTGCCGGCGACTCTCTCGAATTTATTGAAAGTGTGAAAGTCGACCTATTTCCGGATGAAGTTTATTTGTTCACCCCCAAAGGTCGCATATTAACGTTACAGCGCGGCGCCACGCCGGTCGACTTTGCCTATGCCGTACACTCAGACATTGGTGATACCTGTATTGCTGCACGTGTCGACAATCGCTTAGCACCCTTAAGCCTGCCGCTAAATACCGGCCAAACTGTCGAGATCATTACCGCTCCCGGTGCGCGCCCAAACCCAGCATGGTTAGATTTTGCCGTCACCAGTCGCGCTCGCACACGTATACGTCACTTCTTGAAGCATCAGCAGCAAAGCGAGTCATATGATCTTGGCTTGCGGCTACTAAATAAAGCACTGTCATCAATGAATACCCGCTTTGATGACATCCCCGAGGAAGACATACAGCGAGTGCAACAAGAGCTTAATTTGCCCGATAGCAGTGCCATGTTAGAAGCGATCGGCATGGGCAATTTATTGCCGCAAATTATTGCTCGCCGCTTAATTCCTGACGGCGAACTCATCGAGTTTAAAAAACCACGTGGCAAAACCAGCAGCCAAACTGCAGGCATTGCCATTCGTGGCACCGAAGGTTTGGTGGTGTCGTATGCACGCTGCTGTTGGCCGCTGCCCGGCGATCAGATTATGGGGCACTTAAGTGCTGGTCGCGGCATTGTCATTCACCGCAATAAATGCCAAAACATGGTGGCTGAGCTGCGCAATAGTCCAGACAAGTGCATACCGTTGCGCTGGGCCGATCAGGTCAATCGTGAGTTCCAAACCGAGCTGCGTATTTCACTGGTCAATCAACGTGGCATGTTGGCCATCATTGCCCGTATTGTCACCGACAGTGATGCCAATATCGACTTCGTCAATGCCGAGGAAAAAGGCGCACATCATGGCACCATTCATTTAGGGCTTAGTGTGCGCGACCGCATTCATTTGGCCCAAATCATCAAGCGATTACGTGTACTTAACGGCATTGACCGTGTTGTGCGTCATCGCGCTTAAACGTTATGTTGGAGATGTTATGAACCGATCAATTATCCAAACCAATCAAGCGCCTGCCGCGATTGGCACATACTCACAAGCCGTCAAAGTGGGCAACACCGTGTACTTATCCGGCCAAATTGGTTTAGACCCAACCACTATGAATATGGTGGATGGCATCGAAGCACAAATTATTCAGGTATTTGAAAATTTGAAGGCAGTGATTGAAGCTTCAGGCGCCGGATTTAACGACATTGCCAAGCTCAATATTTTCTTAACCGACTTAGGTCATTTTGCTTTGGTCAACGAACTCATGGCGCGTTACTTCCAGCAGCCTTACCCGGCACGCGCGGCCATTGGTGTGGCCTCGCTGCCGCGTAACGCGCTGGTGGAAATGGACGGAATCGTCTGTATTCCCAGTTAGTTATTAGCACCTAACAATGGTGGCTTAACGGTGCCGGTGATGCT
>CAMTYC010000105.1:0-18919 GCA_947085865.1 uncultured Moraxellaceae bacterium | reverse complement strand
CCGGGTGAAACCATCTTTAGTATTTATCTGCCTTTGGAAGGATCAACATGAGCCGTAAACCAGTTTGGATTGTTGATGACGATCATGCGATTCGTTGGGTGCTTGAGCGTGCCTTATCACAAGCGGGGCTGGAGACGCGTAGTTTTGAGGAGGCTGGCTCAGCGTTAGCGCAGTTAGGTCAGGTTAAGCCTTCGGTGATCGTGACTGATATTCGTATGCCGGGCATCGATGGTCTCGAGTTTTTGGCCAAAATTAAAGAAACCTATAGCGATGTGCCCGTCATTATCATGACCGCACACTCGGATCTCAGTTCTGCAGTGGCCTCTTATCAAGGTGGTGCCTTCGAGTATTTGCCTAAACCATTTGATGTTGATGAGGCGGTGGCCTTGGTGCAGCGTGCTATCGCTCACTTTGAAGAGCAAAGTATGCCGGCTGCGTCAGTGTTATCCGAGACAGCAAAAAGTACGGGTATTATTGGTGAGTCCCCTGCCATGCAGGAGGTTTTTCGAGCCATTGGTCGTTTAAGCAGCTCAAATATTACAGTATTAATTAATGGTGAATCGGGCACGGGTAAAGAGTTGGTGGCAGGAGCCCTTCATCAACATTCGCCACGCGCCAAAGGGGCTTTTATTGCGCTGAACATGGCGGCAATTCCGAAAGATTTAATGGAAAGTGAGTTATTTGGTCACGAAAAAGGCGCTTTTACCGGAGCCGGTAATCAGCGTGTCGGCCGTTTTGAACAGGCCGATGGCGGTACTTTATTCCTTGATGAAATTGGAGATATGCCAATCGATACCCAAACGCGTTTATTGCGGGTGTTGGCCGATGGCATGTTTTATCGGGTTGGTGGCCATACTCCAGTGCGAGTGGATGTGCGCATTATTGCTGCTACCCACCAAAACTTAGAGCAGTTAGTGGCTGTCGGTAAGTTCCGCGAAGACTTGTATCACCGTCTAAACGTTATTCGCATTCATATTCCACGGCTACGTGATCGTAAAGAAGACATTCCGCGTTTAGCAGATTTCTTTATGAAGCGTGCCGCACAGGAATTAAAAGTTGAGCCAAAAACACTGACATCTGAAGCAGCAGCGTATTTACAAAAGCTGCCCTGGCCCGGCAATGTGCGACAGTTAGAAAATAGCTGTCGATGGTTGACAGTAATGGCTTCTAGCCGCGAAGTGCTGGTGTCTGATTTGCCGCCAGAGCTGTTGGATCAGCCAATGGACTCACCGCAAGTTGTGGCCCAAGACTGGGAGCATGCGTTAGCGCAGTGGGCACGAAGTATGCTGCGTAATACTTCGGCGCCAGCATTATTAGATGTTGCTGCGCCGGTATTTGAGCGCACATTGATCATGGAGGCATTGCAGCATACGGGCGGTCGTCGTCGTGATGCGGCCGTGGTGTTAGGCTGGGGACGAAACACCTTAACTCGAAAAATTAAAGAGTTAGGTCTACAAATTGAGGATGAAGATGGTGAATAAACAGCGCTGAGGGGGCTCAGCGCTGTTCTAGCTTACGGACTTTCCAGCTGCGCACCGCTTCGCGCTGCTCTTCCGGTGACATAGCTTCCCAGCGCTCACGTAATACTTGGCGCACTTCAGGTGGGAACTGTTTAATTTCATTCCAGCGTTCACGCAATGCCTCACGTTGAGATTGAGGCATTGCTTGCCAGCGTTCTGCGCGATCTAACATGCGCTCCCGGCGTTCGACCGGCATATCGTCCCAGCGTGATTCGAACTCACCCATCATGGTTTTTTGTTCATCACTGAGCTCATGCCATTCAATGGCAAAAGCAGGTGTGGCAAGGCCAAGCGTCAGCAATAAGGCAAACGCCTTGCCACTGTGCTGTAACCAGCGCTTAGAGAGCGGCACGTGAGGCTTCCTCCATCGACAACAGCCAATCCATCTCTTCTAATAACTGCGCTTCAATGCTGCTGTGAGTGCCCGTGCTGACAACCTGGCTGCTGGTTTTCATTAGCCAGCCGTTGGGTAGAGCCACCATAAAGGCAACACTAGCCGCAAGCGCTAGGCCGGCAGATACTTGACGGCGACGATGGCGCTGATGCATTAGGTTGCCTTGCGTGACGATCAGGTCAACATGGTTGTCCCAGTCGGCATCGGTTTTTTCTTGGGCCGCACGATTAAGTGTGGCAGCAACGCGAGCGGCTAGTCTTGCCTCTTCTAACGTTAATTCATGTTTCATGTTAAATCCTCCGCAGTGGTACCAACATCGCCTAGGCGAGCGCGAATTGCGTTCAGTGCACGGAAATAGTGAGTTTTCACGCTGCCCTCGGCACACCCCATGATCTCGGCTGTTTGCGCGGTGTCATACCCTTCCCAAGCGCGCAACAAAAAAGCCTGTTGTTGGCGCATGGGAAGTGCACCAACAGCTTCTAATACAACATCCATATTGTCTGCACGTTGTAGTAGCGTCATGGGATTGCTGTCTACTGTTTCGGGCAGATGTTGAATCGGGTCGTCTTCACCGTCTTCATCAATCGGGTCAAGAAACGTCATCCATTTACGGCGGCGAGTCTCACGTCGGAAATGGTCCATCATGCGACTATGTAAAATACGGTGAAACAATGGGCCCCAGCTGCTAGGGTCGTGTTTGCCGTATTTGCTGACCAATGTCAGCATGGCTTCTTGCACAATATCTTGAGCGGCTTCACGATCACGCGTGGCTAACTCAGCCGTTAGCCTGTCGCGACGGCTAACATCACGTAAAAACGCCTCCATTGAATTGGGGGCTGGGCGACTGGCAGTCATGGGTGTTACCTTTTTTCTGATCGGCACACCATAGGCGAGAGATGCGTCAGCGACAAGTTCCATGATGTTATTCGTCCACGCTTTTAATGAGAAGAGCTAAATCATTATCTTCAGACAAAACGAGAACTAGGGACGCAAGTTGACAGTCCTTAGGTAAAATCATGTCACTTTTTGTTAGCTAACAGGCAATCTATGCTCGATATCGTGCTTTATGAGCCGGAAATTCCAGGAAATACCGGCAATATTATAAGGCTTTGTGCCAATACTGGGGCGCAATTACATTTAATTGAGCCTATGGGCTTTGTTTTGGATGACGCCCGTCTCCGTCGCGCGGGCTTGGATTATCACGAATGGGCACAAGTAAAGGTGCATAAAGACTGGGCTGCAGCGCGATTGGCATTAGCAGATAGGCGTTGGTTTGCCTGCACCACTAAGGGAAAAACAGGTGCCTTTGATGTGGCCTTTGTGTCCGGTGATGTGTTGGTGTTTGGCCCGGAAAGTCGTGGTTTGCCAGCATCGGTGTTGGCCGAGTTTGCCGAGGAAAACAAGCTGCGCATGCCAATGTTGCCACAAAGTCGTAGTTTGAATTTGTCGAATAGTGTGGCGGTGATGATTTATGAGGGCTGGCGCCAGCAAGGTTTTACTGGCGCCAGTTAAGCACTTAGGCTGTAGTTTCGGCTTCAGCCAACTTGCGCATTGTTTCCGAATACACTGCATCAAAATTAATGGGTTGTAGCAGTAGCTGAGGGAAGCTACCTTTGCCAACGATGTCTGAAATGGCTTCGCGCGCAAAGGGAAACAGCAAGTTCGGGCAATACGAGCCAAGTAGTGGGCCTAACTCAGCATCGGCAACGCCTTCAATTTGGAAAATGCCTGACTGCTTGATTTCCACTAAGAAAGCAACTTGGCCTTCGTTGCGTGCAGTTACGGTCAGTGCCAAGGTAACGTCAAAATGACGGCCGTCTTCTAGGCGTTCTGCACTGGTGTTTAGGTCGATATTCACTTCTGGTTGCCACTGCTGCAGAAACACTTTGGGTGCGCCCGGTACTTCGAAAGAGACGTCTTTTAAGTAAACACGTTGCAGGGCAAATTGAGTTTCGGTGGCTTCTGACATGATGAGTTCCTTTTTTATTGATTAATGAGTGCGTCTAAGCGACCCGCTCGCTCGAGTGCAAACAGGTCATCGCAGCCGCCGATGGATTGATCATTGATAAAAATTTGTGGCACGGTGCGCTGCCCCGTTAACGCCACTAAAGCTTGGCGCTGTTCGGGATCATTGCTGACATCAATATCATCAAATGCAGCCTGCTTTTGACGTAGTAATTGCTTGGCACGAACGCAATACGGGCAGTATGGCGTGGTGTAGATGCGAATATTAGCCATGTTAGCGCGCCTTTATTTAACGAGTGGCAGGCCCGCTTGGCGCCAACCACTAATACCACCGGATAAACGATAAACTTCTACTAGACCAGCTTTCTGCAAGTTTCGTCCTGCCATGCTGGATACTTGTCCCGTGCTGCACACTAAAATAATGGGCTTGGCCGCGCTGACAAACTCTGCAGTTCTTTCATTAATTTGGCTAAACGGAACGCTTTCGCTTCCGGTGATGTGGCCATCACGGAATTCTGGTTGGTTACGCAAGTCAACAACCTTGGCGTTTTTTTGATTAACTAACAAGGTGAGCTGCACGGGGGTGATAGAGCGGCCGCCACGTTTCATTTCGGTATAAATGAATGCGGCTAGTAGTGCAAAAAATGAACCCACTAAATAGGGGTGGTTAAGAGCAAATTCGATCACGCGTTCCATGAAACAACTCGATGATGGCTAATAAGGAGTGCTGGAGTATACCTGTAGCAAGCAAAAAGACTCTAGCGTTCACTGGCATCTGCTAACAAAGCGAGGCAACTTTGTAGGCGACGAGGCTGAATCAGGCCATCTTCTGCTGCTTTTAATAGCGCGCAGCCGGGTTCATTGCGATGCGCACAGTTACGAAAGCGACAGTTACCTAAAAATGGGTCTAGCTCAATAAAGCCGTTTAATAACTGTTCTCGATTCATATGCCACAAACCAAAGTCACGAATACCGGGCGAATCAATTAATGCACCACCGCCGGGTAAATCAAACCAAACCGCGGTGGTGGTTGTGTGCTGACCTAATTTTGAGCCGGCTGATAAAGCATTTACGCGTTGCGCAACATCAGGAATGAGCGCGTTGATTAATGAGGACTTACCAACGCCGGACTGGCCAACAAAAACCACGGTAAATCCTGCAACTAATTTTTCAAGATCGCCGGTGTCGCCATAAGCACATAAGGTACGGGTTTCATAACCTAGGGTAGCAAAACTTGCCAGCAATTCGGTCATCGCTTGGCGCTTGTCTGCTGTGATTAAGTCAGACTTATTCATCACAATGAGTGGGCGAATGTCGGTTGCTTCGCAGGCCACCAGATAACGATCAATTAATTCAGCAGAAGGTGTAGGCTCGGGCGCGATGATCAGCAAAATACGATCAATGTTGGCGGCTACTGGCTTCACTTTGCCGTAGGGGTCAGGCCGCACCAGCACACTGTTGCGTGGTAGCAGCGCGGTGATCACACCAAGGCCATCAGCTCCCGGCTGCCAAATGACTTCGTCACCGGTTACTAGTGCATCAATATTGGCGCGACGATGGCAGCGAAAACGTTGGCCTTTCAGTTCGTCGGAAAGTGCTTCAACCATCACCTGTACACCGTAATGTGCAATGACGCGCCCACGTTGCTCTTGTCCTAGTGCGCCGCCTTCAAGTAAAGCCTCGGCTTTGGCTGCACGTTGCTCTGCTCGCGCAATTCGTTCGGCCTGAATGCGCTCGATGCGAAAGCTTTGCTGGCGACTGATGCGACGTTGGCTCATGGGAAACTGGCTCTGTTATGATGCCGTCATTGTGCCACCAATCGATCAGCGTCAGTACTGGTCCATTTAGTTAGTTACATAAAGGAATACGCATGAGCTTTGATAAAAGCAGCAATTTAATCTGGATTGATTTGGAAATGACGGGGCTTAACCCAGACACTGATCGAATTATTGAAATTGCCACGGTAGTGACCGATGCACATTTAAATGTTTTGGCAGAGGGACCAGTGCTGGCGATTCATCAAAAAGACATGGTGTTAAATGCTATGGATGAATGGAATACCCGCCAACATGGTCAGTCCGGATTAACTGAGCGTGTACGTCGAAGCACCATCACCGAGGCAGATGCCGAAGCACAAACATTGGAGTTTCTAAGTCGTTTTGTTGACCCGAAAAAGTCACCAATCTGTGGTAACTCCATTTGCCAAGACAGGCGCTTTTTGTATCGCCAAATGCCAAAGTTGGAAGGATATTTTCATTACCGAAACTTAGATGTGAGCACGGTGAAAGAACTTGCTCGTCGTTGGTATCCTGACCTACTGCAACGCTTCACTAAAAAAAGCTCGCACTTGGCTATGGATGACATTAAAGACTCAATTGAAGAGCTGCGTTATTACCGACAATACTTTTTTAAGCTGCCAGGCTTTAGCGACGAGTAATTTTGCTTTGTTGCTCAGCGATCGCCCAAGCTAAGTGTTCGCTGAGCATATCGTCATCACTAAATGTTGATTGTTTCTCTGCTAACGCCTGCGCAATCTGTTCGCGACCTGGTGCATTGCCTAAAGCAATGCTGACATTACGCAGCCAGCCACGATAACCTGCACGCCTAAGCGCCATGCCTTCGGTTCGTGTTGACCACTCCGCTTCTGTCCACGTCAATAATGAAAGTGCTTCTGGCTGATCTAAGTCATGCCGTGGCAAAAAATCTTTTTCCTGGCTGGGTTTGGCATAGCGATTCCAGGGGCACACCATCTGGCAGTCATCACAGCCAAAAATACGATTGCCGATTGGGCGCCGAAGTTCAACAGGAATACTGCCGCGATGCTCAATGGTTAGGTAACTAATACATTTGCCAGCATCGAGTTGAAATGGCGCAACAATGGCCTTGGTTGGGCATATGTCGATACACGCCTGACAGCTGCCGCAGTGACTGCTGACAGGTGCATCAATGGGTAGTGGCAAGTCAGTAAATAACTCGCCTAAGAAAAACCAAGAGCCGGCTTGTCGGTTGATGACCACCGTATGTTTGCCGATCCAACCTAATCCAGCCTGACTAGCCACGGCTTTCTCTAACACGGGTGCAGAATCGACAAAGGCGCGGTAACCAAAGGGGCCTGCAGCTTGGCTAATTTTATCGGCCAGTTGTTGTAAGCGGCGGCGGATTAGTTTGTGATAATCACGGCCTAAGGCATAACGTGAGACATAGGCAAGATCGGGGTTGTTCAGTACTTCAAAGCAGCGCGGGTCGGCAGGTAAATAATCCATGCGCACACTGATAATGCGTTGAGTGCCCGGCACTAATTGGTCTGGGTGGCAGCGTTTAGGCTCAGCCATCCATGCCATATCGGCGTGATGGCCAGCTGCTAACCAACGTGCTAAATGCTGTGGGTGTTGACCTAGGTCGATATCACTAATGCCAGCTTGCTGGAAGCCGAGTTCTCGCGCCCAACGCTTAATGTCGTGCGCCATCGCTTCCATGTCATGCGCTGGCGGCGGTGAATTGCTAATATCGTGGCTGATGATTCGCTTCATGGCCGTCATTCTGCCATTCTTAACGTGCTCAAACCATGATCTTGGAGTCTGTCTGTGCTGCCAACGGCTAAGACCTTATCGCTGGATATATTGCACGCTTTGCAGCAGCAACATTTTCCGCCACGCCCAGTCGATGCGCATAAGGGGCTTTATGGGCCACTAGTATGTGTTGGTGGCGGTATTGGTTACAGCGGCGCCATTATGTTGAGTGCGTCAACTGCGCTTAGATCGGGTGCAGGAACTGTACTGTTAGCAACTTCAGCACAAACAGCGCAGTCAGCTTTTTTGTATCAACCAGAGTTAATGGCGCGGGCAGTGTGTGATCGTGCCGATTTGTCACCGCTGTTAGCGAAAGCAAAGGCGTTGCTAATCGGTCCCGGCTTGGGGCGCGATGACTGGGCGCGAGCATTATGGCCGGCACTGAATAATCATCCGCAGCCACAAGTATTAGATGCTGACGCCTTGTTCTGGTTGAGTGATAACCCAGACCAGCATGCCAATCGCATAATTACGCCGCATCCGGGTGAAGCTGCACGACTATTAAGCACGGACATAACGCAGGTACAAGCAGACCGAGTGGGAAGTATTGTGCGTTTGCAGCAATTGGTGGGTGGTGTCGTCATCTTAAAAGGTGCGAATTCGTTGGTGTTTGATGGGGAGTCGCTATGGTTGTGCCCGTTTGGTAATCCGGGCATGGCTACGGCGGGTATGGGGGATGTGTTAGCAGGTTTAGCGGCAGCGCTATTAGCTCAAGATGTGCCGCTCATGCCAGCAGCTTTGCTTGCCGTGGCTTGGCATGCGCTGGCGGCTGATGAGTTGGCACAACAATATGGTGAGCGTGGTTTGTTGGCGAGTGATCTGCCAAATGTTTTAAGGCGTTGGGTAAATCATGTTGAAGATTGAGTTGGCAGATGAGTCAGCGACGGTGGCATGGGGTCAGCGTTTGGGTTTGGCGGTAAAAACTGGCGGTGTGATTTACCTGCAAGGCGACTTAGGTGCGGGCAAAACTACGTTCACGCGTGGGGTATTACGGGCGTTTGGACATAACGGTGCGGTAAAAAGCCCAACCTACACGCTGGTAGAGCCTTATCACTTTGGGGCGATAAACGTTTATCATTTCGACCTTTATCGTGTTGTTGACCCTGAAGAGTTAGAACTGATTGGTGTCCGCGACTATTTTAGTGAGCAGGCGCTGGTGTTGGTCGAATGGCCATCCCGTGGCGAACCACTGCTGCCTGCGCCCGATTTAACGGTGAGTTTGGCTCCCGCTTTAAACGGCCAAGGGCGATTATTGTCTGTGCAGGCGCATAGTGAAACTGGCCAAGGCTGGCTATTAGAGATAACCCAATAGAGGTAGTTAATGCGTTTTTTGCAGTCGTTAATCGCCTTCGCTTTTTGTTTAATGAGTGGCATCGTCAGTGCAAGTGAAATTGTCGGTGTACGTTCATGGGCTGGCCCAGACAGTACACGACTAGTGCTTGAGTTATCAGCGCCAATTAATTTTCGTGTTAGCGCGGATAGCACGCCTGGACGCCTTGTGGTGCAGCTGCCTAATGCGCGTACGCAATTACAAGGTCCGCGTTGGCCCACCAAAGAAGGTGCGATTGAAGCCGCTCGTTTCGATACTAGTGGGCGTCAGCCACAGTTGATTGTTGAATTAAGGCAGCCATCTCAGGCTAACGTCTTTGCACTGGGCCCAAGTGGAAATTATGGCCATCGTTTGGTGGTGGATTTCTCGCCGCAACGCGCATCAGTCGCTGCCACGCCACCACCCGCACCGGTTCCATCACGTCGAGATGGTAATCGTGGGCGAGATATTATTGTTTCGATAGACGCAGGTCATGGTGGTGAAGATCCAGGTGCTATTGGCCAAAATGGCAATTATGAAAAACATGTCACCTTGGCGATTGCGCGTGCAGTGGCTGAGTACCTGAATGCGCAAGAAGGTGTAAAAGCCCTGTTGACGCGTGATGGGGACTTCTTTATTCCGCTACAACAACGTCGACGAATTGCCAGGCAGCAGCATAAGGCCGATATTTTTATTTCGATACATGCCGACTCAGCAGCAAACAAGCGTGCCCATGGGGCTTCGGTTTATGCATTGTCGTTGCAGGGTAATAATGCTGCTACTTCAGCTTTTGCTCGTGAATTAGCAGAAAAAGAAAATAAGTCAGATTTAATCGGTGGTGTAGCACCAGAGGCTGACAGCATGAGTGGTGTTTTAGCCGATTTGCTAATGGCGGGCACGCTAAAGCACAGCTTAGAAATGGGCAGTATTTTGTTAGCTTATATGGAGCCAGTAGTAGGCCGACTGCATAGCCGAACAGTGCATCAAGCTGGTTTTGCGGTATTGCGTGAGCCAGGTATGGTGTCGTTACTGGTGGAGACCGGCTTTCTTTCTAACCTTGAAGAAGAAAAGCGCTTAACAAATAGTGCCCATCAGCGCCGAGTTGCTGCGGCAATTGGTGAGGGCATTATGCGTTTTTGTCGTGAGTTCCCGGTTGCAGGCAGCTATTTTGAGAAAAAATAAAGCGCAAATGACAAAAGGGTATTGAGCATGGCGCGAATTCAATTATTAGATGCTCAGCTATCCAACCAAATTGCTGCAGGTGAGGTTGTCGAGCGCCCTGCCTCTGTGGTTAAGGAACTTATTGAAAACTCACTTGATGCCGGTGCTCGCAGCTTAGATATTCAAATTGAGCAAGGTGGCATAACGCTCATTCGCATTCGTGATGATGGCGAGGGTGTCACTAAAGATGATCTGGCCTTGGCTTTAGCACGTCATGCCACCAGTAAAATTCACCATGCCGATGATCTCGAGGCTGTCGCCACACTAGGCTTTCGTGGTGAGGCCTTGGCTTCGGTTGCCTCGGTGTCTCGTTTGACGATGACCTCTAGTACCGATGACTCAGGATTAGCATGGTCGGTTAGGTCTGAAGGTCGTGATATGTCGGCGGTATTGGCGCCGGCTCGTCATCCACGCGGCACCACCTTGGAAGTACGAGACTTATTTTTTAATACCCCTGCCCGCCGAAAATTTTTACGTACCGAAAAAACCGAGTTTTCGCATTTAGAGGAAGTCGTTAGGCGTTTGGCGTTAACCGTGCCGCAGGTGGCATTTACGCTTAGCCATAATGGCCGAGTGTTATGGCAGCTCAAACCCGCGCGTGATGAACAAGAGATGTTGCGACGTTTATCGCAAGTGTGTGGTCCTGCGTTTGTCGATGCAGCCCAGCCGCTATCGGTTCAAGTGGCAGGTGTTGAACTACAGGGCTGGTTAGGGCTGCCAACGTTTTCTCGCTCGCAAGCAGACTTGCAGTATTTCTTCGTCAACGGCCGCATGGTCAAAGATAAAGTGGTGTCTCATGCTGTGCGTCAGGCTTATGCTGATGTGCTCTACCATGGCCGGCACCCAGCCTATGTGCTGTTTTTAAATGTTGATCCTGCGTCGGTGGACGTAAATGTGCACCCGACCAAACATGAAGTGCGCTTTCGCGATCAGCGTCTTGTGCATGACGTCATCTTTCGCAGCTTGCATCGTGCTTTGGCCGATATGCGGCCGCAGACTGCCCCGGCGTCAATGACGGAGCCACTGCCGGTGCAAACGGCAGCAGCAATAACTCCTTCTCATGCCATGCCGACGCAGCAAGGTGGCTTGCAATGGGCGGCAACACCGCCGTCACAAACGCAAGAACAATGGGCGGCCTATATAGCTCCACCAATCCAAACACCAATGCCTGAGAGCTCATCTGCTCCGCCACCGTTGGGTTATGCCTTGGCGCAGTTGCATGGTGTGTATATCTTGGCGCAAAACGCTGAAGGTCTTATTTTGGTCGATATGCATGCGGCACACGAACGCATTGTTTATGAGCGTCTAAAACAAGCGCATGAAGGACAGGGTATTGTCCGCCAGCCGCTGTTAGTACCGATTAGTATGGCGGTGAGTGAGCGCGAGGCGGCTTTAGCAGAAAGCTCACGCGATATGCTTATGGAGCTGGGTTTGGAGGTTGATCGTGTTGGGCCCGAAACCTTGTTGATTCGTGGCTTGCCAAGTTTATTACCACAGCGTCAGGCAGAAGGCTTGTTGCGTGATGTTTTAGCCGATGTCTTGGCTCAAGGCAGTACACGACGCATTCAAGAATTGGCGAACACTTTGTTGGCCACGATGGCTTGCCATGGCGCCGTGCGGGCTAATCGTCAATTATCTATTGCTGAAATGAATGCCTTGTTGCGGGATATGGAAGTGACTGAGCGTAGTGGGCAATGCAATCATGGTCGCCCAACCTGGACAAGCTTATCGATGACGGATCTTGATCGCCTGTTTTTGCGAGGGCGCTAGTGGTGAAAACGACATCGTTAGCGCGCGTGCTGTGCTTGATGGGGCCAACGGCTTCCGGCAAAACTGCTTATGCCATGCGCCTGGCCCAAGAAGCCAACTGCGAAATTATCTCGGTGGACTCTGGGATGATTTATCGCGGCATGGATATCGGCACTGCCAAGCCTACATTGGCTGAGTTACAGCAGGCGCCGCATCGCCTGATTGATATTGTTGATCCCGATCAAGCCTATTCAGCTGCCCAATTTCGTCAAGATGCCATAAAAGCGATAAATGAGATTATTGCCGCAGGCCGAACGCCACTTTTAGTGGGCGGCACCATGATGTACTTCAAGGTGCTGCGTGATGGCTTGGCGGAATTGCCTGAGGCTGATCCCGTCATTCGTGCCCGTCTCGAGGCAGAGGCCAAAGAGTTTGGCTGGCCTGCTTTGCATCAACGCTTAAAAGATGTTGATTCGCAAGCGGCGGCGCGTATTCCGCCAATGGACTCACAACGCATTCAGCGCGCATTAGAAGTATGGGAGCAAACGGGACAGTCGCTTTCAGCTTGGCATGCTCAGCAGAAAGCGGTTGAGCCACTGCCTTATGATATGCACTGGTGTATTTTGTCGCCGCCCGATCGTGCTGAACTACATCGCCGTATTGCGCTACGTTTTGATCAGATGTTGGCAGCTGGTTTTATTGCCGAAGTGGAAGCCTTGCGCGCTTTAGGTCATTTGCATTTAGGTTTGCCAAGCATGCGTTCGGTGGGTTATCGGCAAGTTTGGCAATATTTAGATGGCGACTATGATGTCAATGAAATGCGTGAGCGTGGCATTGCTGCAACCAGGCAGCTGGCTAAACGCCAACTAACATGGCTGCGTAGTTTTACCGAGGCGCATTGGTTAAACCCAGCAGATGAGCAGACTTGGGCCTTTCTTATATCGGAATTATCTGCGTAGCCTTGAAAATGATCGATCAAGGCCCCACGATACACACACAGTCTGCTGCATTTTTAGTCAGGCTTATTCCTGCCTTGCAGGGAGCTCAAGCTGTTTGAGTCGAATTTCGCGCTGAACTATTGGGCTTGATTGAGCCCCCAATGAGGAAAAAAGAATGTCTAAAGGTCTCTTGTTACAGGACCCGTTTTTGAATGCGTTACGTAAAGAGCGTATTCCGGTGTCTATTTTTTTGGTGAACGGCATTAAGTTGCAAGGCCAAATTGAATCGTTTGATCAATATGTGGTGTTGTTAAAAAACACCGTCAGTCAAATGGTCTATAAGCATGCTATTTCAACGGTTGTGCCAGCTCGCAACCCACGCACGTTGCTGCCGGGCTGTACTGCTCCTGTAGGTACTGCGCTGCCAGAGTCTTCATTGGAAGACTTAGATGAAGATGAAGATGATACCCAACCAAACTTTAATTAATGGTTGATGTCTTGCTAACGCCGCTGTCAGAGCGGCGTTTGTTTTTAGGCGCTATTTGTTGATGCATTAAGAGGATGCTGCGTGGAGTATTTTGAGCGTCATGGTGGCGGCGAGAATGCCCTTTTAGTGCATTTGGCCTTGCGCGTTCATGGTCATGATGAAGACCTTGAGGAGTTTCGATTGCTGGCAGCTTCGGCGAGCGTAACCGTATTAGATGTCATAACGGGCTCACGTGATAGGCCGGATGCAAAGCTTTACGCAGGCACGGGTAAAGTTGCTGAAATTGCTGCTGCAGTTGAGGCCTTGGGCGCTGATGTTGTGTTGTTTAATCATGCTTTAACGCCTGCCCAAGAGCGTAATTTAGAGCGCGAGCTTAAGTGCCGTGTATTAGACCGTACAGGTTTGATTCTGGATATCTTTGCTCAGCGCGCCCGAACTCACGAAGGTAAGTTGCAAGTCGAGCTGGCCCAGCTAGATCATCTGTCGTCTCGTTTAGTGAGAGGGTGGACTCACTTGGAGCGGCAAAAAGGGGGTATTGGACTGCGTGGTCCAGGTGAAACGCAGTTGGAAACTGACCGTCGCTTATTAAGAATTCGTATTGAGTATCTAAAATCTCGTTTGGATAAAGTCCGCGCTACGCGTGCACAAGGTCGTGCCGCACGACAAAAAGCAGGCATTCCAACGGTATCATTAGTGGGTTATACCAATGCGGGAAAATCAACACTATTCAATCGCTTAGCGGGCTGTGATGTGTATGCAGCGGATCAGTTATTTGCCACCCTAGACCCAACGCTGCGCCGTATCAATATGGGTGCGATTGGCGAAGTGGTGCTAGCAGATACCGTCGGTTTTGTTCGCCACTTGCCGCATCAGTTGGTAGATGCTTTTCGCGCTACTCTTGAAGAAACCGTGCAGGCTGACTTGCTGCTGCATGTGGTTGATTGCGCCAGTGACGACCGTGACCTGCATATTGCTTCGGTGCAAGAAGTGTTGAGTGAAGTGGGAGCAGAGGCACCTGTTTTGATGGTGTATAACAAAATCGATGCACTGGCTGAGCCAGAGGTGCGCATCGATCGAAATGATGAAGGTAATCCGGTGGCAATTTGGTTGTCGGCTCGTGATAACATTGGGCTTGATGCTTTGGTTGAGGCGGTTCAGGCCGTGTTGGCAAAGCCATGGGAGGATCTCTGGTTAGAATTACCGGTAACACTGGCCAGATTGCGTTCGCGCCTATACAGTCTTGGGGTTGTGCAGGCAGAGGAAGTGGCAGCTGATGGTGGCTGTCGATTGCATGTCAGAATTCAGGCGCCAGACTTGGCGCAATGGTTGGCGCGAGAAGGTGTTTCACGTGCTGATGTATTGGTCGATCACGACCACGCATAGTGTTTGAGGAGTAACAGATGGCTTGGAATCAACCCGGCGGCCAACCGCCAGGCGGCAAAGACCCTTGGGGGCGTGGTAGCGGTGGTCAAAACCGCGGCGGCTCAGGTGGCAACGAATGGCTAGAAAAGCTGCAAGACATGTTTGGTGGTGGCAATCCGCAGGGCGAAAAGCAAATTGCTAAATATGTCGTGATTGGTGCCGTTGTGCTGTGGTCACTGTTTGGCTTTTACCGTGTTGAGCAAGCCGAACAAGCAGTCACTTTCCGTTTTGGTCAGTTCACCGGCATTAAAACTGCTGGTCTGCATTGGCATCCCCCGCTGATTGACTCTTATCGTAAAGTTAACGTCGAACGTACCCAACAAATGCCGTTGGACTCGACCATGATTACGAAAGATGAAAACTTGGTCGATGTTTCCTTGCAAATTCAGTATCGAATTGCAGATCCCAAGTTATATACCTTGGCTGTGGTCAACCCTGAATCGACATTGGCACATGCTGCTGAATCAGCCCTACGCCATGTTGTGGGTAGCTCGCGCATGACCATGATTTTGAATGAAGGCCGTGCTGCCATCGCACAAGATATTCAGCCACGTTTGCAGGCCTATCTGGATACTTATAAAGCGGGTATCAGTGTGCGTAACGTTAATATTTTGGAGGCGCTACCTCCAAAAGATGTTAAAGCGGCATTTGATGATGTGATCCGTGCTAAGGAAGACATGGAGCGCTTGAAGAACCAAGCTGAAACCTATGCTAACGGTATTGTGCCGGAAGCTCGTGGTATGGCAGCACGATTAACGGCTGATGCTAATGCATTTAAGCAAGAGGTTGTTGATCGTGCGCTCGGTGATGCGTCGCGTTTTGATGCAATTATGTCTGAGTACCGTGCCAATCCACGCATTGTTAGAACACGTATGTATCTAGAAACGATGGAGTCGGTATTAGGTAAAGCTAACAAGATTCTGGTCGAGCCAAATGGTGCGGCACCATTGTTGTATTTGCCGATGGATAAGCTTGGACAAGGTCAAGCCGGTGCTGCTGCGCCGACCGTTGTTGATCCGCTCGCGGCACTAAATAAAGTGCCTGCTGCGTCTACCGGCGCCAGCAGAGAAAGCGCTCGTCCATCGCGTAACATGCAGGAGGTCCGCTAATGTCACGCTCAACTATTGCTCTTTATATTGTTGTGGCCCTGCTCTTTGTTGCGAACAGCACAATTTATACCGTACATGAAACGGAGCGTGCCGTTTTGCTTCGCTTTGGTGAGGTAGTCAATGCTGATCTTAAGCCTGGTCTTCACGCTAAAGTACCTTTTGTAAATGAGGTGCGTCGTTTTGAAGCCAGAACCCATGTCAGTGACTCTGATCGTACTGAGTTCTTAACCAAGGAAAGTAAGTTTTTGGTTATTGATGCTTATGTAATGTGGCGTGTTAACGACGTAGAGCGTTACTTCACCGCTACCGGTGGTGAAACGCGTGAAGCTGAAGCGCGTTTATTGCCATTGGTACGTGACGGTTTAAAAAACCGTGTTTCAGAGCGCACAGTGAACGAAGTGGTTGCTGGTCAGCGTGAACAAATGATGCAGGATCTGACCAAGGCTGTGAATGTTGTTGCGGCACGTGAGTTTGGCATTCAAGTGGTGGATGTGCGTGTTAAGCGTGTCGACTTCCCTGCCTCAACGGTTGAATCCATTTACAACCGTATGCGCACCGAGCGTGAGCGTGAAGCGCGTGAATGGCGCTCACAGGGTACTGAGATGTCGGATCGCATCAAGTCTGAAGCTGATCGTCAACAACGGGTCATCTTGGCAGAAGCTTATCGTGAAGCCGAGATCCTCCGTGGTGAGGGTGAAGCAGAAGCAGCGGGTATTGCTCGCAGGGCCTTTGGTAAAGATCCGGAGTTCTACAACTTCTATCGTTCTTTGCAAGCGTATCGTCATGCCTTTGATAAGTCGGGCGATGTCATGGTCTTGAAGGGCGATAGCGAGTTCCTTCGTTATATGCAAAAGCCGAATACTCGTTGATACGGTTTATTTTACTGCTGTTAGGTTTTCAACTCGCGGGAGAGCTTATCTCTCGCGGGTTTTCGCTTTTGGTGCCCGGTAATGTGATTGGCATGGCACTACTTTTTGTTGCGCTTATTTTGCGTGGCCGTGTGTCGCCAGATATCGATAGTCGGGTGCGTCGCTTTCTAAAACCTTTGCCGTTGTATTTTGTTCCTGCCTCAGTCGGTGTGGTGACATTTTTTCCATTATTGGCCGCTGAAGGCGTCGGCATTGTCTTAACCATGGTGTTGTCGACTGCAGTCACGATGTGGGTGGTCGCTGTTTTACTCGACAAATGGCTGCACAAGCGAGTCTGACATGCGTGAACTGCTCGCCTCACCTTTGTTATGGCTGTTTTTCACCCTTGCGGTGTATGAAGGCTTTCGAATAGCGCATGAGCGCTTTGATCAACCGATTTGGTTGCAGCCTATGCTCTGGTCATTGGTTGTGATTGTTTCGGTGTTGGTGGTCTTTCAAGTCGACTATGCGGTGTATTTTGCTGGTACACAGTTTCTGCATTTTTTATTAGGGCCAGCGACGGTGGCGCTAGCAGTACCGCTTTATCTGGCGCTACCACATTTAAAGCGAGCAGCGTTGCCTCTCCTCACCGTATTGTGCGTAGGTTCGGTTGTTGGCGTGCTGTCTGCATTGTGGATTGCTGAGGCTTTTGCACTGTCGGATTTTTCCTGGCGTGCGTTTGCAACACGAGCTGTAACGACACCAATTGCTATTGGTGTGGCAGAGAAAATTGATGCGCCAATAGCGCTTGTTGCTGCCATTGTGGGCATTTCTGGTTTGTTTGGTGCCATGATGGCACCACTACTTTTACGCGGCATACGTAGCGATATTGCTTATGGCTTTGCCTTAGGCCTTGGTGCGCACGGTGTGGGCACAGCTTTTGCGTTTCAACGCAGCGCCACCGCTGGTGCATTTGCTGCGCTAGGAATGAGTTTAAATGGTCTATTGACTGCATTTTGGTTGCCTTGGGCAATCCGTCCTTGGTTATGATAAACTGCTGCGAACCGAGTGCTGACTCGGTTTTTTTGTGTCCAAGTGTGTAGATAAACCATGGTCAAATCGGTAGATGCCTGGCTGTTGCCAGATGGAGTTGCGGACGTTTTGCCAGCTGAGGCGGCGCGTTTGGAGTCTTTGCGTCGGCGCATTCTCGATCATTTTTCGTGCTGGGGTTATGAGCTGGTTTTCCCGCCACTCATCGAGTTTTTAGATTCTTTGCTGACGGGCTCTGGCCGTGACTTAGATGGTCTGACTTTTAAAATCACAGACCAGCTCAGCGGCCGCATGATGGGTGTGCGCGCAGATATGACGCCGCAAGTGGCGCGACTTGATGCGCACTGTCTGCCAGTGCAGGGCCCAGCCCGTTATTGTTATGCCGGAAGTTTATTGCAGACGCGTCCGTCTGGCTTATCGGCTTCTCGCTGTCCGGTGCAAATCGGTGCCGAGTTATATGGCCACGCCGGTGTTGATAGCGACATCGAAGTCATCAGCCTAATGTTATCGGCATTAAAAATTGCGGGTGCGCAAGATATTCACGTCGATCTTGGTCATGTGGGTATTTTTCGTAGTTTGATTGCTGCTGCCGAACTGAGTGCGGAGCAAGAGTGCGCACTGCAAGATATTCTGTCGCGTAAAGCTATGCCGGAATGGCGTGAAATGGTGCCACAGTGGGTGCAAGTGCCAGCACTACAAGAAGCATTGTTAGCACTACCGCTACTGTCTGGGCAGAAAGCTATCCTAGCTGCAAGCGCATTATCCGCAGCTAACCTACCAGCGAGCATTAAACAGGCTCTCACTGATTTAGAGCAGCTTTTATTGGCTGTATCAGCGCGTCACCCGGATGTGACGGTGTTCATCGACTTGGGTGAGTTGCGTGGTTATCACTACCACACAGGTATCGTATTTGCGGCTTATGTGCCGGGGCAGACCACCGAGCTGGCTAAAGGCGGGCGTTACGATCATGTTGGTGAGGCTTTTGGACGTGCGCGTCCAGCTACCGGTTTTAGCGCAGACCTAAAGCAGTGGCTGCAATTATCAACACAGACCACTTTGCAGCAAGGTGTACTGGCCCCAGCAGGTACTGATAGCGCGTTGTTATCTGCCATTGCGGCGCTGCGTGAACAAGGTGAGCGAGTATTACAACAACTGCCGGGTGCATTAATGCATGCACCTGATGCTGGTTGTAATCGCGAATTGGTTTTAGACAATGGGCACTGGGTTGTGCGCCAAATCGTTTCCTGAATTTGTTATTGAGAAGAGTAAGTCATGGGCAAGCAAGTGGTGGTATTGGGTACTCAGTGGGGCGATGAAGGCAAAGGCAAAATCGTTGAT
>CAMTYC010000104.1:0-19495 GCA_947085865.1 uncultured Moraxellaceae bacterium | reverse complement strand
CAGCCTTGCTTTCAGGTGTCGCTCCTTCATGGAGTCACTGGCAGTGGTAAAACAGAGGTGTATCTGCAGGCTATTGCATTGGTTTTGGCGCGTGGTCAACAAGTGCTGGTGTTGGTGCCAGAAATTGGGCTGACGCCACAAACGGTGGCGCGCTTTCGCGCTCGCTTTCGCTGCTTAGTGGTGGTTATGCATTCGGGACTGACCGATCGCGAGCGCTGGCAGGCCTGGCGTGAGGCAGCACAAGGTGAGGCCGGCATTGTTATCGGCACCCGTTCGGCTGTCTATGTGCCGTTGTTAAAGCCGGGTTTGATTATTGTTGACGAGGAGCATGACGCCTCGTTTAAGCAGCAAGAAGGCTTTCGTTATAACGCGCGGGATGTGGCGGTACGGCGCGCCCAATTAGAGCAAATTCCGATTGTGCTGGGTTCGGCCACGCCGTCATTAGAGTCATTGGCGAATGTGGCTGCTGGGCGTTATCAACGTATTGGTTTGACGCAGCGAGCCGGTGTTGCGCAAGCGCCAAAGGTCAGTGCTTTGGATATTCGCGGCCAGCGTTTACAGGATGGGCTTGCACCTGCAGCCTACACTGCCATTGATCAAGCCTTGGCAGCTGGCGGGCAAGTTTTGGTGTTTTTAAATCGTCGCGGTTATGCACCGGTGTTGTTGTGCCATGACTGTGGCTGGCAGGCGGATTGCCCGCGCTGTGATGCAAAACCGACGTTGCATCAATCACCCACGCGTCTGCATTGTCATCATTGTGGTCATGAACGGCGCCCTCCGGTGTCATGCCCGGACTGTGGCAGCACTGACCTACGCCCGATGGGGGTGGGGACTGAACGTTTGGACGAAACCTTAACTGAACGTTACCCGCAACTTCCTGTGCTGCGTATTGATCGTGATAGTACTCGGCGCAAGGGCTCTTTAGCGGCCAAGCTTGATGTGCTGCAGGATGGTAAACCTGCCATTCTGGTAGGCACTCAAATGTTGGCTAAAGGTCACCATTTGCCGTCTGTGACTTTAGTGGTTATTCCCGATGTTGATGGTGCATTGTTTAGTTCGGATTTTCGCGGCAGTGAGCGTTTGGCGCAGCTGTTAGTGCAAGTAGGAGGCCGAGCAGGGCGAGGTGAGTTTGCGGGGCGAGTGTTGCTGCAAACTCATCAACCGGAGCACCCGTTATTACAGGTTTTATTGCAGCAAGGTTTTACTGCCAGCGCGCGTGTGTTGCTTCGTGAGCGAGAGTTGATGGCTCTACCACCGTATGCATTTTTAGCGTTGTTGCGAGCAGAGGCGACAGATGAGCAGGCGCCATTACTTTTTTTACAAAAAGCTAGGCAGCTGCTTTCTGATATGGCGTTGCCTTGTGAGGTATGGGGGCCAGTGCCCGCACCAATGACACGTAAAGCGGGGCGCGTACGGGCGCATTTGCTGATTAAAAGCAGTCAGCGGGCAACCGTACAACAGGCTTTGTCAGCATTATTGCCCGCCTTGGACGCACTGCCTGACAGTCGGCGCGTGCGCTGGTCGGTTGATGTCGACCCGCAGGAAATGGCTTAGTCCATTACCTCAGGTTCGGTGGGGCCATCCATGATGGGGACTGGAATCATAGACGCTGGCAAGTTAAGTGGAGCGTCTGGGCTTGTGGGGACAGTGATAACGGTTGGAAGTGGCTCGGGCTCAGGTGTTGGTGGCACCATGCCATTGGGTAGTGTGGGGGCAGCCTCAGGCTTGCCTTTAAGCACCTCACCCATAAACTGAATCCAAATAGGCAAGGCGGCAACGCCGCCAAACTCAGCTTTACCCAGTGTTTTTGGCGTATCAAAACCAACCCAAGCAACTGCTGTGATTTGGGTGTTAAAGCCGGCAAACCATGCATCACGTGCTTCGTTGGTAGTACCTGTTTTGCCTGCAATATCACTACGATTTAAGCTGAGTGCCCGACGGCCAGTGCCTTTGGTGATTACTTCTTGCAGAATAGCGTAGGTATGCCAAGCCGCTTCTGGCTTGATGATGCGCAAGGCAACAGGATAGTCCGGTATAAACGGTGTCGGCGGTAATGGCGTTGTCGCTTCGGTCGGCGTCTCTTCGTTAACAGGTTCTTCGCTACTGACCGAAGGCGCCGCTGCCTGCAGCGGTTGTTCACAAGGACGACAGACGCGCTTGGGCTTGGCCTCAAAAACGATATTTCCTTTTCGATCTTCAATTTTTTCAATGAAGTAAGGCTGAATTCGTAAGCCACCATTGGCTATGGCGGCATAAGCAGTGGCCATTTGCAGCGGTACTACATCAGCCGAACCTAGTGCCAAGGTCAGGTCGCGAGGCATGCGGCCTCTGTCCATGCCAAAGCGAGCCATATAAGTCCGTGAAGACTCAATGCCCATGTCTTGAAGTAAACGGATAGACACTAAGTTGCGCGACAAATAAAGCGCGCGGCGCAACGAAATGGGGCCCATAAACTTGCCGTCTGAGTTTTGCGGCTCCCAATTTGGGAAAATCAGTGGCTCATCTTCGACTAAGCTATTGGGTGTGTAACCTCGCTCTAAGGCCTGTGCATAAATAAAGGGTTTGATCGTTGAGCCGGATTGGCGCCAACCTTGAGTTGCACGATTAAATCGACTTTGACCAAAATCGAAGCCGCCCACGAGTGCTTCAATGCCTCCATTTTCAGGATTGATGGCTACAAACGCACCTTGTACCTCAGGTATTTGTGATAAGTGCCATTTGTCGCCACGCTTTAGTAGTCTGACGATATCGTCGACTGCGACAATGTCTGCTGCAGCTTTGGGTGCAGGGCCTAGGCTGTTGACATTGATGTGACGACGCGCCCAAGACATGCCATCCCATGTCACAACCACGCGTTCTCCGGTACGTAACTCAGCCGCAAATGTGCGAGCATTTACGGTGACGACACGGGCAGGCTCAAGTCCGCCGGCACGGGTGAAGTCAGCTAACTTAATATCTTTGCCTTTGGCCTCAGCGCCGCGCCAGCCATGACGCCGGTCGTAAGCTAATAAGCCATTAATGACAGCACTAGTAGCGGCAGCTTGAGCACGTGAGTCAATAGTGGTGTAGACCTTGTAGCCACTGGTATAAACACTTTCACCAAAGCGCTCAATTAAAGACTCACGAACCATTTCGGCTAACCAAGGAGCAGGTACATTATTCAGTGTGCTGCTAAGTTTTAAGCCTACGGGCGATGCTATGGAAGCTTTATATTCAGCATCTTTAATCCAGCCTAGCCTTAACATACGGCCTAAAATCCAGTCGCGGCGAATCATGGCACGCTCTGGGTTGGCTACTGGGTTATAACGTGATGGTGCTTTGGGCAGGCCAGCAATCATGGCCATTTCTGCCAAGGTCAGCTCATCCACTTTTTTGCTGTAATAGATTTCAGCGGCTGCACCAATGCCATAGGCACGTTGGCCTAAATATATTTTGTTTAAGTAAAGCTCAAGAATTTCTTCTTTGCTTAATGAGTCCTCAATGCGTTTAGCCAACAGCAGTTCAGTAAACTTACGGCTGAACTTTTTTTCTGAGCTTAAAAAGTAGTTTTTTGCCACCTGCATGGTAATGGTGGAGCCACCCGATCGGATGCCACCTGTGGTGATGATTTCGCTAAAGGCACGGCCAAGACCAATGTAGTCAATACCTTCGTGCTCAAAAAAGCGGTCATCTTCAGCGGCTAAAAATGTTTGAATAAAGCGCGAAGGAATTTCTTTGTATCTCAACGGAATACTGCGCTTAACACCAAACTGTGAAATCAGCTTGCCGTCTTTGCTGAGAACCTGCAGCGGCATCTCATGCTGCACATTTTTAAGTGTGGAGATATCCGGCAAGTTCGGAGTCAACGTTAAGTAAGAGCCACTTGCACCTAGTGTGATACCCGCTAATAACAGGCCAAACCAGCGGAAAATGCGCAATGAAGACGAGTCTGCAGTCATGAATGTATTGCCTGAAGTTGATAGTGCGGCAGTTAGACAGTTTATACATTAAATGAGCAGCTTTCGAGCCTTGCTTGGCATGATTGATTATGCGCTGCTACATCTAACCCTAATGCACAAAGAATGAAGGCAAGGAGGCCTTATGCATAAATGGGTGCTGATGTGGTTATGCCTTGTGTGGCCGCTTTCTGGGGTTGCCAATGTTGCCCCAACTAAGACGATGTCGCTTGCCTTGCAGGATGCGGATGCGCGTGTGGTTATGCAGCAGTTGGCTGATCGAGCCGGAATAATTTTGCTACTTTCGGATGCAGCGCAGGGGCGGCTTAGTGTGCAGGCGCGACGTCGTGAGCCACTGCTATTGCTGAAGGAGTTGGCGGCAAGTAAAGGCTGGGCGGTGGTTGTTCATGAAGCGTCAGTGTGGGTTGGGCCGCCCGATGAAATGACGACTTTCTTGAAGCGTCAGCAGGATTTGCAGAGCGCCAAAGAGTCGGCACTGCCGGTTTATACCGAGCGATTTCGTCTGCAACATGCGATAGCGGCAGAGATGGTGACATTGCTCTCAGCATCAACACCTTCTGCAGAGCGCTGGTTAGGTCCGCGTGGGCGTATTGATGTTGATGTGCGCGGCAACGCGCTGTTGTTGACCGACAATGATGTGCGGCGGCAGCGCCTGTTAAACGTGCTTCGTGTGTTAGATCAACCCGCTCGGCAAGTGATGGTGGAAACGCGTTTGGCGGCGATTAGTGCTGGTGATGGTGTGTCGATTGGCTTTCGTTGGCGTGCTTTAAGAAATCGTTTAACGATGACGACGCCGTTGGCTGTACTTGGTAGTGAGGTAAGTACATTTAGTTATGGCGTGCTTAATGTGTCTGGCCTGACATTAGATGCAGAACTAAGTGCGTTGGCGTCGGAGGGGTCGGCTGAGATTATTGCTAGACCCAGTGTTATGACCTCAGAGCATCAGAAAGCACGTATTTCATCGGGCCAACAGATTCCTTACCAAGAAACCACACATAGTGGTGCAACAACCACGCGCTTTGTGAATGCCGAGTTGAGTCTAGAGGTTGTGCCAACTATCACCGGTGAAGGCCAAATTAATATGGCGCTTGAGCTTAGTCATGATAATGCTGGAGAGATTCAGCCAAATGGCGCACGCGCCATCGATACCAACCGATTAAGCACAAAAGTGACTATTGGTGACGGGCAAACACTGGTTCTGGGCGGAATATTTCGTCAACAGGATTCACGCAGCGTGAGTCGCGTGCCAATTCTAGGTAATATCCCTATTCTTGGCCGCCTGTTTCGTCGTGACGTGCAACGTAGTGATAAACAGGAATTATTGATCTTTGTGACGCCGCGTGTGGTGAAAAATGATGAGATGGCGTCAACGCCGGAATCGACCGAGCAAGACCATTGAAAAACCGGCAATTAAGAATATTTTCTTAGTTGGACCAATGGGTGCCGGCAAAACCACCATTGGTCGTCAATTGGCGGATATTTTGCAGTGGGAATTTATCGATTCAGATCATGAAATCGAAGCACGCACGGGCGCAGATATTCCGTGGATTTTTGATATTGAGGGCGAGATGGGTTTCCGTCAGCGCGAAGAGGCGGTCATTGATGCATTAACGCAGCGCGAAGGCATTGTTTTAGCCACTGGTGGTGGTGCGGTGTTGCGTGAAAGCAACCGACGTCATTTGCATGAGCGTGGCACGGTTATTTATTTGGAAACTTCTGTGGATCGTTCACTAGAGCGAACCGCGCGAGACCATCATCGTCCGTTATTACAAACCGATGATCCGCGTGCGCGCTTAACGGAGTTGCTGCGTCAGCGTGACCCGCTCTACCGCGAAGTTGCACATCATGTCATGACCACGGAGCGTACGAGTGCGCGTGAGGTCGCTTGGCATTTGCTGCAGGCATTGGGCCTGCGCTAAGGAGAAAAAGTAGACATGCAGCGTTTAGAAGTGGCTTTAGGGGACCGCAGTTACCCGATTTATATTGGCCATTCATTATTGGCGAGTAAGGACTTGCTGCGTGAGCACATCCGCGGCAAGCAGGTGTTGTTGGTGAGTAATACCACAGTGGCACCTTTGTATGCTGAAAGCCTTTTGAGTCATATGCGTGCTGCAGGTTTTACCGTTGTTGAAGCGATTTTGCCGGATGGTGAATCATTTAAAGACTGGCAGCATTTAAACCAAATTTTTGATGTTTTGCTGCGTGCCCGTTTTGGCCGTCGCGCTACCTTGGTTGCCTTGGGGGGTGGTGTCATTGGTGATATGACGGGCTTTGCAGCAGCGTGTTATCAGCGTGGTGTTGATTTTATTCAAGTGCCAACCACCTTGTTGTCGCAAGTGGACTCATCTGTGGGCGGTAAAACTGGTATTAATCACCCGCTAGGTAAAAACATGATCGGCGCGTTTAAGCAGCCTTTAGCCGTTGTCATTGATACCGCTGTACTGAACACCCTGCCAGCACGCGAGTTTTCTGCCGGTATGGCGGAAGTTATTAAATATGGCCTAATTCAAGATGCTGAGTTTTTAGCTTGGTTAGAGGCCCATATGGATGGTTTGATGGCGCGAGACCCTGTCTTACTTGCTGAAGCCATACGCCGTTCCTGCGAAAATAAAGCCAAAGTTGTGGCAGCGGATGAGCTGGAGCAACTGGATGTCCGAGCCTTGTTAAACTTAGGTCACACCTTTGGTCATGCCATCGAAACAGGGATGGGGTATGGTAGTTGGCTACATGGTGAAGCAGTAGCTGTGGGCATGTTAATGGCAGCTGACTTATCGTGGCGCTTAGGCTGGTTAAGTCAGGCTGATGTTAGTCGAGTAAAAGTGCTGTTGCAGCGTGCGGATTTGCCTGTGGTGCCGCCGACCATGTCTGCTGAAAACTTTTTGCATCACATGGCGGTGGACAAAAAAAATGTTGATGGAAAATTGCGCTTGGTGTTGCTGCGTGCACTTGGGCAAGCCGTGGTCAGTGATGATGCCAATCAACAGCTGTTGTTGGCGACCTTAAATGCAGGTGACAGCTTGGGGCAGCGTGATGCGAGTGAGGGCGTAGAAAATGGATAATGTTCGCCGCATGCAGCTGAAGCTAGCCATGATTTCTATTGTGGCTTTTGTGTTGTTGTTAATTTTATTGGCGTTGTCTGCGCCAACTCCTCAGCACTTTAAGGAGCGCGTGTTAGTTGGTCTCATGCAGGCTGACACAAACTTACTTGATGATGACTTTGGTGGCTTTCCTGATTTGGTCAAAGACACTGGCGGCGCCCAACCTGTGCCTTATAGTCCAGATTGGCTGCCGCATCCACAGTTCCGAGATTCCAATTGGTTGTTGGCACGATCGCCCGTGCTTTATACCTTGCAAGTCGGTGTCTTCTCTTCGCAGGATGGCATTAAAAGCTTGTTGGCAGAACGTACGGACAGTGATCGTTTTGCTTATGTGCATGTGCGCGACCCGGCATATCGTGAAGAGCCTTTGGTTCCGATGATTGTGGACGGGGAGTTGGTTCCTAGTGTTCGACCTGAGCCGCCTAAGCGCTTTATTTTGACATTTGGTGAGTTTGAGTCCGTTGCGGATGCTCAAGCGGCAGCGGAGGTTCTAATGGGATTGCCAGGGCGCCCAGTGGTGCGTAGTTGGGACTTGCTGCAGGCGCTGCATGTGCCTAAACGAGTTGTGCCGCCTGTAGAGGCTATAGATGTTGTGCGGCCTGGCGCGGATGCTCAGCAGGTTCGTCCAGCAGATCTAGATAGTGTTGGTGCCGACCCAGATGCTGCAGAATCAGAGGGAAGAGCAGTGCCTGTGCTGTCATTGCCATTTCGATAGTGAACAGCTGTTTAGATTGAATGTTTGAGCAAAAGACGCTTTTCACCTACTATACGCGTCCCTTTTTGTGGCCTTTTGCGATCACTCGCAGGGGTTAGCCGATAAACCTTTGTTTTCTAAGGTATACCTGATGCAAGAGCAGCCAGTCGTCAACGCCGGCCTATATCGTCCGGACGAATTTCGTGACAACTGTGGTTTTGGCCTCATCGCACAGATGCAGGGCGAAGCAAGTCACCATCTGGTGCAGACAGCCATTCACTCACTTAGCTGCATGACGCACCGCGGTGCAATTGCTGCCGACGGTAAGACCGGCGACGGTTGTGGTTTGTTATTAGCCATGCCAAAACCGTTCTTCCGTGATGTTGTTAAAGCCGAGCTAGATGTCACGCTTGATGACTTGTTTGCTGCCGGTCTGGTGTTTCTAAATACTGACCCAGCACTAGCTCAACATGCACGAGACACCTTTGTTAAAGAGCTAGCGGCTGAAGGCTTAAGCATTGCTGCATGGCGTCCAGTGCCAACTGATAGCAGTATTTTAGGTGAAATTGCACTGCGCTCCTTGCCAGTATTTGAGCATGTTTTTGTGAACCTAGGCTCGATGGATGAGCTCGAAGCCAATCGCAAGCTATTTTTGGCGCGCCGCCGTGTTGAGCGGGCTTTAGGCAGTGACCCACTGTTTTACACCACCACTTTATCGACCCAAGTCATTTCTTATAAAGGCTTGGTGATGCCAGCCGATTTACCTAATTTCTATAAAGATTTAGGCGATGAGCGCATGGCTTCGCATATTTGCGTTTTCCACCAACGTTTTTCTACCAACACTTTGCCACGCTGGCCTTTGGCTCAGCCGTTCCGCTATCTGGCGCACAATGGTGAAATCAATACTGTTAGTGGTAACCGTAACTGGGCAGTTGCGCGTACGCCCAAGTTTGAAACACCGTTATTGCCCGGCCTGACCCAGCTGACCCCATTGGTAAATACCACTGGCTCAGACTCATCCAGCATGGACAATATGTTGGAGACTTTGGTTAATGGTGGCATGAGCTTGTTCCGCGCTCTGCGTATGCTGGTGCCGCCGGCATGGCAAAACGTTGAGTCCATGGACGCCGAGCTGCGCGCGTTTTATGAGTTTAATGCCAAGCATATGGAAGCTTGGGATGGTCCAGCTGGTTTAGTTATTACCGATGGTCGTTATGCGGTTTGTATGTTGGATCGTAATGGTCTGCGTCCGGCTCGTTGGGTGATCACCAAAAACGGCTACATCACCTTGGCATCTGAAATTGGTGTGTGGGATTACTCACCTGAAGATGTGGTGTCTAAGGGCCGTGTGGGCCCCGGCAAAATTTTGGCTGTTGATACACAAACCGGCGAACTATTGGATTCCGATGTTATTGATGGTCGCTTAAAAGCAGCGCAACCTTACAAACAGTGGTTGCGTGCTGAAGCACGTCGTATTGAGACTGATGCGGAATTAGAAAAATCGCTGCTTAAGCCATTAGACAAAGTCACCCTGAACACTTATCAAAAAATGTTCTTGGTGACGTTTGAAGAGCGCGATCAGATTATTCGTCCATTGGCCGAGTCTGGCCAAGAAGCGGTGGGCTCGATGGGTGATGACACACCAATGGCGGTGTTGTCGCGTCGTGTACGCCACCTGTCAGATTACTTCCGTCAGCAGTTTGCGCAGGTAACTAACCCGCCAATCGATCCGCTGCGCGAAGCGATTGTGATGTCGCTAGAAACTGCATTTGGTCCTGAGAAAAATATTTTCGAAGAGTCGCCAGAGCATGCGCGTCGTGCCATTGTGTCCAGCCCTGTGCTGTCGCACAGTAAGTTTGCACAGCTGCAGCAAATTGATTTGCCTGGCTTCGCTGCGGAAGTCATTAACCTGAACTACCCTGAGTCCGAAGGTATACAGGCAGCAATTTCACGTATTTGTGCACAAGCGGAAGCTGCCGTCAAAGCAGGTCGTTCACAGCTGATTTTAAGTGACCGCGCTTTGTTGCAAGGCTCACTGCCAATCAATGCGCTGTTAGCTACCGGTGCTGTGCATCACCACTTGATGCAGGCCGGCTGGCGTTGTGATGCCAACTTAATTATTGAAACCGCAACCGCTCGTGATCCACATCACTTTGCCACGTTGTTAGGGTTTGGTGCGTCAGCGGTATATCCCTACCTAGCTTACGACATCATTGCGGATATGGCGCAAAGTGGTGAGATTCTGGGTGACCCGTTAGAGGCGCAAAGTTATTTCCGCAAAGGCATTGATAAAGGCTTGCTGAAAATCCTGTCGAAGATGGGTATTTCCACCGTTGCCTCTTATCGTGGTGCACAGCTGTTTGAAGCCGTTGGCTTAGATAGCACGGTCATTAGCACCTGTTTCCGTGGTGTGCAAAGCCGAATCCAAGGCGCTAATTTTGCCGATTTAGAATCGGATCAGCGCTTATTGGCTGAAGACGCATGGAAGGCACGTAAATCATTGGATCAAGGTGGTTTGCTTAAGTTTGTGCACGGCAAGGAATATCACGCCTTTAATCCGGATGTGATCAACACCCTCCATAAAGCAGTGCGCTCCGGTGACTACACCGATTATTTGGCGTATGCCGATTTAGTAAACCAGCGTCCTGTAGCCACCATCCGTGACTTGCTGAAACTAAAAGCTGCGGCTCAGCCACTAGCGATTAATGATGTTGAGTCTATCGAAGCTATCCTGCCGCGTTTTGACTCGGCCGGTATGTCTTTAGGTGCACTATCGCCAGAAGCACACGAGTCGATTGCTATTGCCATGAATACTCTGGGTGGTCGTTCGAACTCCGGTGAGGGCGGTGAAGATCCAGCACGTTATGGCACGTTGAAAAATTCAAAAATCAAACAGATTGCCTCTGGTCGTTTTGGTGTGACACCGGCGTATCTGTCTAGCGCCGAAGTGCTGCAAATTAAAGTGGCACAAGGTGCTAAGCCTGGTGAGGGCGGTCAGTTGCCCGGCGGCAAAGTAAATACATTGATTGCGCGTCTGCGTCACTCGGTGCCAGGCGTAACGCTAATTTCGCCACCACCACACCACGATATTTATTCGATTGAAGATTTGTCGCAGCTGATTTTTGACTTGAAGCAAGTTAACCCTCAGGCCTTGGTGTCGGTGAAGCTGGTGTCTGAGCCAGGTGTGGGCACCATTGCCGCGGGCGTGGCTAAAGCCTATGCCGACCTGATTACTATTTCTGGTTATGACGGTGGTACCGCTGCGTCGCCATTAAGCTCGATTCACTATGCCGGTTCGCCATGGGAATTGGGTCTGTCTGAAGCTCAGCAAGCGCTGCGCTCAAACGACCTGCGTGGCAAAGTGCGGGTACAAACCGATGGTGGTTTAAAAACTGGTCTAGATGTAGTCAAGGCCGCCATCTTAGGTGCTGAAAGCTTTGGTTTTGGCTCGACACCAATGATTGCTTTGGGCTGTAAATACCTGCGTATTTGTCATTTGAACAACTGCGCGACCGGTGTTGCGACTCAGCAAGATAAGCTGCGTCAGGATCACTATATTGGTGAGCCTGAAATGCTGATGAACTTCTTTAAGTTTGTTGCTGCCGAAACACGTGAATGGCTCGCTGTATTGGGTGTTAGCTCGCTCAGTGACTTGATCGGTCGTACTGATTTGCTGGAAGTGTTGCCGGGTGAAACTGGTAAGCAGTCACGATTAGACCTGACCCCGCTGTTGCTGAACGATCATGTACCAGCTGATAAGCCGCAGTTCTGTACTCAGCCACGCAACCTGCCGTTTGACCAAGGTGTGTTGGCAGAAAAAATTGTGGTTGAGGTGTTGCCGGCTATTGTCGACAAAACCGGTGGTGAGTTTAATTTCACGATTGGTAACTGTGACCGATCAATCGGTGCACGTGTATCGGGTGAAATCGCTAAACGTCATGGTGATCATGGCATGGCGGATGCGCCGATTACCTTGCATTTCAAAGGCACTGCAGGCCAGAGCTTTGGTGTTTGGAACGCTGGCGGCCTGAACTTGATGTTAGAAGGCGATGCTAACGATTATGTCGGTAAAGGCATGGCGGGTGGCAAGATTGTCATTCGTCCACCCAAAGGCTCGCCATTTAAGTCAGAAGACACCGCCATTATTGGTAACACCTGCTTGTACGGTGCGACTGGCGGTCGGTTGTACGCCGCAGGTACCGCCGGTGAGCGTTTTGCTGTGCGTAACTCTGGCTGTCATGCTGTTATTGAAGGCGCCGGTGATCACTGCTGTGAATACATGACGGGTGGTTTGGTCACCGTTTTGGGCCGCACTGGTTTGAACTTTGGTGCGGGCATGACCGGTGGTTTTGCCTATGTGTTGGACTTAGATAATAACTTCTTTGACCACTGCAACCATGAATTGATTGAGCTGCACCGCATTAGTACTGAACCTATGGGTCCACATCGTCAGCATTTGAAGGCGGTGATTAAAGACTACGTGGCGGAAACAGGCAGTGCATGGGGCGAAGAAGTGTTAACACACTTTGACGAATATCAACGTAAGTTCTGGTTGGTGAAGCCTAAGGCTGCCAACATTAAAGAACTTTTGAAGAACACGGTGTCGAACCCGCAATAAGCGGCGACCAGGCCAACGAGGAAGAATCATGTCTGAACGTTTGAACAATGATTTCCAGTTCCTGGACGTGCCACGTCAGGATCCGCAGAAAAAAGCGATCGACGTGCGCAAAGCCGAGTTCGTGGAAATTTATAAGCCATTTGCTAAGCCAGAAGTGGAAGGCCAGTCACACCGTTGCTTAAGCTGCGGCAACCCGTATTGCGAATGGAAGTGCCCTGTGCACAACTACATTCCCAATTGGCTAAAGCTGATTTCGGAAGGACGTATTTTTGAAGCGGCAGAACTCTGCCACGAAACCAATACCCTGCCCGAAGTCTGTGGTCGTGTTTGTCCGCAAGACCGTTTGTGCGAAGGTGCATGTACGCTAAACGACGGTTTTGGTGCGGTCACTATTGGTAATACTGAAAAGTATATTGTCGATACCGCTTTTGCCATGGGCTGGCGTCCTGACCTTTCGCACGTTAAAGCGACAGGCAAAAAAGTCGCCATTATTGGTGCAGGCCCTGCCGGTTTGGGTTGTGCCGATGTGCTGACTCGCAGTGGTGTTAAAGCAGTAGTTTTTGACAAAAATCCAGAAATTGGTGGCTTGCTCACATTTGGTATTCCTGAGTTCAAAATGGAAAAATCAGTGATGAGTCGTCGTCGCCAAATTTTCCAAGACATGGGCATTGAGTTTCGCCTAAACGTCGATGTTGGTGTTGATGTTCAATTTGCTGATTTGCTGGCTGAGTACGATGCCGTGTTTATGGGCATGGGAACTTACACCTACATGAAAGGTGGCTTCCCCGGTGAAGACTTACCAGGTGTGTATGACGCACTTGACTTCCTGATTGCCAATGTCAATCGTTGCTTAGGGTTTGAAAAAGACCCGGCGGACTACATTGATGTGCAGGGCAAAAAAGTGGTGGTGCTCGGTGGTGGTGATACTGCCATGGACTGTAACCGTACCTCTATTCGCCAGGGCGCGGCATCAGTAAGCTGTGCTTATCGTCGTGATGAGGCCAATATGCCCGGCTCGCGTCGTGAAGTAACCAATGCGCGTGAAGAGGGTGTTGAATTCTTATTTAACCGTCAGCCGATTGAAATTATGGGTGATGGTCATAAGGTTACTGGCGTAAAAGTGGTTGAAACCCAGTTGGGTGAACCAGATGCACGTGGTCGTCGTAGCCCTGAGCCAGTTCCTGGCTCTGAGCAAATTCTGCCAGCTGATGCGGTGATTTTGGCTTTTGGTTTCCGTCCAAGCCCAGCACCTTGGTTTGCTGATGTAGGCGTTGAAACTGATGCTAGTGGTCGTGTTAATGCGCCAGAGCAGGCTGAGTATAAGTTCCAAACCAGTAACCCGAAGATTTTTGCGGGTGGCGACATGGTGCGTGGCTCTGACTTGGTGGTGACTGCTATCTGGGAAGGGCGTCAAGCAGCAGAAGGCATTTTGGATTATCTGAAGCTCTAAGACTGCCTATCAGTGTGTTGGATATAAAAAAACGAGCCTCTAGCTCGTTTTTTTATGCTCGTAAACGTGAGAAATATCAGTTCACCACTAGCGCCGGCAGTCATTGCCCTGCAGTCGCCAAGTAAGAATGGTTTTTGTTTTATCCACTTCGAAGAAAGTTTGGCAGCGTAATTGTCTTGAGTATCCACCGAAGCCAAAGCCAACACCGGTAGAAACTCCACGGCCGTGACCGCCAAAAACAGAGGTTTGAATGGTGGGTGGACTGATATATTGCGATTGCTTATCCCAGACATAAACTAAGTTGCCATTGGGTGCCTCAAAACTACCAGACGGATAGCCCCAAGAGTCCATGACCACTGAAATGGGTTTGCCGACATAACCTTGTAGTTCGGTTTCATAGCGCTCACGACTGGCACAACCACTTAAGACCAGCACCATCGCGAATAGCCCAATAAGTTGTTTCATCTTTGCCTCTGCGTTAGAAAAGCGAATTTTGATAATCTACTGTTTGAAACGATGCTGCAATGGAACAGGCTGACATCGTTTTGCCCTGCTACAATGCGCGCAGCTTTTAATTGGAACAATACTCATGTCGGAATTAAAAAATGATCGCTTTTTGCGAGCGCTATTGCGTCAGCCGGTGGATCGCACCCCGGTATGGATGATGCGTCAAGCTGGCCGCTATCTACCTGAGTATCGCGCCACACGCGCTCAGGCAGGCGACTTCATGAAGTTAATGATGAATCCACAGCTGGCCTGTGAAGTCACCTTGCAGCCGCTAGATCGTTACCCACTAGATGCCGCCATTTTGTTTTCCGATATTTTGACCATTCCCGATGCTATGGGCTTAGGTTTGTATTTCGAGACCGGTGAAGGCCCACGCTTTCACAAAACGGTGCGTTCACAAGCTGAGGTTGATGCGTTGCCGATTCCTGATCCGGAACAAGACCTGGTTTATGTCATGGATGCAGTGCGTACCATTCGCTCGGCACTTAATGGTCGTGTGCCATTGATTGGTTTTGCCGGCAGCCCATGGACTTTGGCCACTTATATGGTCGAAGGCGGCTCATCTAAAGACTTCCGTGCCGCAAAAACCTTGATGGTCACTCAGCCTGCAGTGCTGCATGCTCTGCTGGATAAGTTGGCGCAGTCAGTGACGTCCTATTTAAATGCGCAAATTCTGGCAGGTGCTCAAGCGGTACAGATTTTTGACTCCTGGGGTGGTGCGTTATCGCATGCTGCTTATCGCGAGTTTTCACTGGCTTATATGCAGCAAATCGTGAATGGCCTAATTCGTGAGCATGAAGGTCGTCGTATCCCCGTTATTTTGTTCACCAAAGGTGGCGGTCAATGGCTGGAAGCCATGGCCGATGTTGGCGCTGATGCGCTAGGCCTAGATTGGACTACTGATATTGGGCAGGCGCGCCAGCGTGTTGGTCAACGGGTTGCACTGCAAGGCAATATGGATCCCGCCATGCTGTATGCGCCACCATCGCGAATTCGTGACGAAGTGAAGCGAATTTTGGCAAGTTATGCCTCGGTCTGGACACCAGAGCTGGGTGTTAGTGCCGGTGCTGGCCATATCTTTAACTTAGGTCATGGCATTGAGCAGCATGTTGACCCAGCGCATGCTGGTGCCTTCATTGAGGCCGTTACTGAGCTGTCAGCAATTCATCACCAGACCAGTTGATTTAATCACCAGCGTGCTTAACGCTCGTTATCCGCTACACTCATCGGTCAGTATCATTTTTTAAATGGATGCCGGCCGATGAGTTTCTTTTCAAGTGCACGTGAATTTGCGCGCTTACGTGAACTGCTTCATATCCTTCTAAAATATGGCTTTGACGACATAGTCCGCTGGTTAAACATGGAGGGCAGTGTCGGTTTATTGCGACGTTGGCTGCGAGAAGACTTGCCGGCCGATATTCGTCGTTTGCCCAGTGAGGCGCGTGCACGTTTGGCGCTGGAAGAAATGGGCCCTACCTTTGTTAAGTTAGGCCAGATTCTGGCCACACGTGTTGATCTGTTGCCACCTGAGTGGATTGTTGAGTTAGAAAACTTACAAGACCAAGCCACAGCCATTCCATTTAGCCAATTAAGATCCCAGCTTGAGCGCAGCCTAGGCGCCAAAATTAGTGACTGTTTTCACAGCATTGATGAGAGCCCCGTGGGGACTGCGTCTATGGCGCAAGTGTATAAAGCCACCACCCCAGATGGTGATGAGGTGGTGCTGAAAATAAGGCGCCCCGGCATTGAAGAAAAAATTCATGCTGATTTACGCCTGCTGCGTAAGTTGGCAGAGGTGGCCGAAGCACAGTCACCAGAGCTGCGGCGTTATCAGCCAATCGAAGTGATTCAAGAGTTTGAAGCGTCAATGCTGCGTGAGCTGGACTTCAGTATTGAAGCGCGTGCTGCTGAGCGCATGCGTGAAAACCTGAGTGAATTGGACTGGCTGATTGTGCCTAAAATTTACTGGGAATGGACAAGTACGGATCTCAACGTTCAGGAGTACATACGAGGTGTGCCAGCGAAGAATATTCAGGCGGTGGATGCCGCCGGTATTGATCGCCGTCAAATAGCAAGACGTGGTGCCCGTGCGGTCTGGAAGATGATGTTGGAGGACGGTTTGTTTCATGCCGACCCGCACCCTGGTAACTTTTTGATATTGCCCGGCAATCGCATCGCGATGTTGGATTACGGCATGGTGGGGCGTTTGTCTGCCATTCGCCGTGACCAGCTTATTCGTATGATTCGTGGGGTTGCCCTGCAAGAACCAGAGTCGGTAACGCAGGTGCTGGTGGAGTGGTCGGCCGGGCGTTATGTCAATCGTGAAGGATTAACGGTTGAAGTGGGTAGTTTGCTGGAGCAATACGAAGGGGTACCCATGGCTGAGCTGGATGTGAATCAGCTACTGATGCAGGTGGCGGGTATTTTACGTAATTACTCACTGCGCCTACCCAGTGAGCTGACACTGCTGGCAAAAGCCTGTGTGACCTTAGAAGGCTTTGGTCGTTTGTATGATCCAAACTTCCAGTTGATGGATGAGGCAATGCCGCTGCTGCGTCGTACGCTGGCTAATCGTTATAGCCCTAAGGTATTAGCTAGGGCAGTGCGAACACGTGCCTTAGACGCTGTGGAGCGCCTCTACCATCCATCTAGCATGCCGGCTGCACAGCAGATGGGCTATCCGCAGCAGGCACCCATGCAAATGGAGCAATTGTCGAAACTGGTGGGGCGCTTAGAGCGCGCCAGTCATCGCCAAGCACGCGCAGTGTTGTTGGCTGGCCTGTTTCTGGTCAGCGGCATGATGCTGCAGCTAGATGGCCCCAGTATTTTAGGGATGCATGTATTGGGGCTGCTAAGCTTGATAGGCTGCACGATATACTGGTTATTTATGCTAACCCAGCTGTGGTGGACTGAGCGCGGGCATAGCGACTAAGGCTCATGCCTCAAGCGCGGCCCAGCGATCAATTAAAAACAATAAACGCTCATCAATGACGTTTAAGCGTTCGCTATGTGCTGCGGCTAATGCCGCATCGTTTACAAACAAGCTTCCATCTGCCAATGCGGCTTGTAGCTTGGCTTGTTCGGCTTCTAGCTGATCAATTTCACCCGGAATACTGTCGAGCTCACGCTGCTCTTTGTAGCTCAATTTGCGTGGCTTGACCGCGGTTTTGCCTTTTGCAGCGGTGTTTTTGGTATTGCTCTCAATGGCGGGCTGAGGGCGTTGGCGCAGCCAGTCATCATAACCACCAACGTACTCATTAATTTGGCCCTCACCTTCAAACACCCAGGTGCTGGTCACTACCGAGTTCAAGAATGCGCGGTCGTGACTAATCACCAGCAATGTGCCCTGGTAGTTCACTAGAAGCTCTTCCAGCAACTCCAGTGTTTCCACGTCTAAGTCGTTGGTAGGTTCATCCAAAATCAGTAAGTTGGTTGGGCGTGAAAACAGTCGTGCTAACAACAGACGGTTGCGCTCACCGCCCGACAACGCTTTAACCGGTGTGCGGGCGCGTTGTGGTGAAAACAGGAAGTCTTGCAGATAGGACAGCGCGTGTTTGCGCTGACCGTTAATCTCAATAAAGTCCGAGCCTTCAACCACGTTGTCGATCACGCTGGCCTCAAGATCTAACTTGGCACGCAACTGGTCAAAATAGGCAATCGAAAGTTGTGTGCCGTGACGAACACTGCCCGACTGTGGTTCGGTATCACCCAACAGCAAACGGATAAGTGTGGTTTTGCCGACACCGTTATCACCCACTAAGCCAATCTTATCGCCACGCATAACAACGGCGCTAAAGTCTTTAATCAGTGGTTTGTCGTCATAAGATAGTTGTAGATTTTTGGCCTCAATAACCAGCTTTCCTGAGCGCTCAACATCATGAATATTAAGCTGCGCCTGACCAGTACGCTCACGCCGTTGTGCGCGCTCACGTCGCATCTGTTCCAGTGCACGAACACGCCCCTCATTACGAGTACGGCGCGCTTTAATGCCTTGGCGAATCCAGACTTCTTCTTCTGCTAAACGCTTATCAAACAGCGCACTCTGTTGGGCTTCGGCGGCCAGCATGTCTTGTTTGCGCTCTAAATAAGTCGCGTAATTGCCGGGATAGTTGGTCAAATTGCCACGATCTAACTCAATGATGCGCGTCGCTACATTGGCCAAAAATGCGCGGTCGTGAGTGATAAACAAAACGCTGCCATGCCAGTTCAGTAAGAACTGTTCAATCCACTGAATTGAGCCAATATCTAGGTGGTTGGTGGGTTCGTCCAACAACAGAATGTCGGGCTGAGTTACTAATGCGCGAGCTAATAATACGCGGCGTTTGCGTCCGCCCGATAAGCTGGCAAAGGGAGTGTCTTGGTCTAGTTCTAAGCGACTGCAAATGGTGGCTACACGGGTTTGAATTTCCCAGTCTTCCAGTAGGCTGTCACCGGCTCCAAGCTGGTTTAAGCCGTCTGCCACAATATCGCCAACTAAGCCGTCCCAATGTTCTGGCACATTTTGCATCAGGCTGGCCATGCGCAGGCTTTGTTGCTGCACAACTTCGCCTTGATCCGGCTGAATTTCGCCGCTAATCACCTTGAAAAGTGTGGACTTACCTTCACCATTACGGCCAATCAAGCAGACCCGCTCTTGCCGTTCTAAACTAAAATTTAGACCGCTTAGCAGGTTGGTGCCGCCAAAGGCGAGGGTGATGTTGCGCAACGTTAACAAGGCCATCAGGCTAGCTCTAACTATGAATCGGCGTGCATTCTAGCAAACCCTAGCCCCTTAGCGGGTGGTGATGACGGCTAAGATTGGCGTAAACTAGATTCCCTGCACCACTGACAGGAGAAACATCATGGAAAATCGCTTAATTAGTGTTGAAGAAAAGCTGGCCTTCCAAGATGACTTGTTAGATGCCCTGAATAAAACAGTGGCAAAGCAGCAACAACAAATGGACATGCTGCAAGACGAAATTCGCTTGCTATATCAGCAAATGAAAACCTTGCAGCCGTCCTCGATGGAGGCATCCTCAGAGCCTGAGTTGCCGCCACATTATTAACGAGTTTTGCTGACCCAAGCCCACAACATTTCACACTCTACGGGCTGTTGGCCAGATTCGTCGTTAACAGTAATGGACACTAATACTTCGCCTTTAGGCTCGCGCTCGATCAGGGCGATTTGCTCGT
>CAMTYC010000103.1:0-28589 GCA_947085865.1 uncultured Moraxellaceae bacterium | reverse complement strand
TTCCGGGCTGAAGCTGCGTTTGATAACTTCCATGCCGTCGCTGCTATGATCCTGATGGGTGAAACCTATGCTGGCGCGCGACATTTCCTGAGCCCCGGCATTGGTGGTCATAATCAGGATGACATTACGGAAATCTGCCTTGCGACCATTGTTGTCAGTGAGTGCGCCATGATCCATGACCTGCAATAACAGGTTAAAGACATCCGGATGCGCCTTTTCAACTTCATCTAACAACAACACACAGTGTGGGTGCTTAACGATAGCATCGGTTAACAAACCACCTTGGTCATAACCAACGTATCCGGGAGGCGCACCAATCAAGCGCGATACAGTATGGCGCTCCATGTACTCGGACATGTCAAAACGCACCAACTCAATACCTAGTGTGCGCGCCAGCTGACGAGTCACTTCGGTTTTACCAACACCGGTGGGGCCTGAGAACATAAAGCTGCCAATGGGCTTCTCTGGCGCCTTCAGACCTGCGCGCGAGAGTTTGATGGCTGAAGCCAAACTTTCGATGGCAGGATCCTGACCAAACACCGTCATCTTCAAGTCGCGCTCCAGATTACGCAGCGACTCTTTATCGTTAGACGACACCGCTTTCGCTGGAATCCGCGCAACTTTAGCGACCATTTCCTCGATCTCCGCCACACCGATCGTTTTCTTACGACGGCTGGGTGGCTGCAGGCGTTGATAAGCACCCGCCTCATCAATCAGATCAATGGCTTTATCCGGCAAATAACGCTCGTGGATATAACGGTCAGATAATGTGGCAGCCATCAGCAGTGCCTTGTCGGCATAACGCACATGGTGATGCTCTTCAAAACGAGATTTGAGGCCACGCAAAATTCGATAGGTTTCATCCACAGTTGGTTCTGACACATCAATCTTATGGAAACGACGTGACAGCGCACCATCCTTCTCGAACAGGTTGCGATACTCTTGATAAGTAGTTGATCCCATGCACTTTAGTGTGCCATTTGCTAAAGCAGGCTTAAGCAAATTCGAGACATCTAATACGCCACCACCGGCCGAACCGGCACCAATAATGGTGTGGATTTCATCAATAAATAAAATCGCACCCGGTGACTCAGCAAGCTCATTAACCAAAGCCTTAAAGCGCTTTTCAAAGTCGCCACGATATTTCGTGCCAGCCAATAGTGCACCGATATCTAGCGAATACACCACGGCATCAGCAATCGCTTCTGGCACACGGTCTTCAACAATCAACCACGCCAAACCCTCGGCAATGGCGGTTTTGCCCACACCTGGCTCACCCACCAACACGGGGTTATTTTTACGGCGACGGCAGAGCACCTGAATCGCTCGCTCAATTTCCTGCTCACGACCGACTAACGGGTCAATACGCCCCTTTTTAGCCAGCTCATTTAAGTTGACGGTGTAATTTGTCAGTGCTGAGTCAGGCTTAGTGTCATTGATGGTGGCAGGCTCAATATCGTCATTATCAGACGGCGACTCGTCTTCTTGCGGCGCACCATGCGATAAGTAATTAACTACATCCAAACGGCTCACACCTTGTTGGCGCAGCAAATAGACGGCATGCGACTCTTGCTCAGAAAAAATCGCCACTAACACGTTGGCGCCAACAACTTCGCGCTTGCCCGAGGACTGCACATGAAAAACCGCACGTTGTAATACACGCTGAAAGCCCAAGGTAGGCTGTGTTTCACGACCACCATCAGGCACGGGTAATAAGGGAGTGGCTTCATCAACATAAGTCTGCAGCTCAAGGCGCAGCGCGATTTCATCCACGCCACAAGCCTTTAGTGCCTGTAGTGCCGACTCGTTATCCATCAGGGATAACAATAAATGCTCAACGGTGATGAATTCATGGCGCTTTCCGCGAGCATCACGAAATGCCAAATTCAGGGTCAGCTCTAATTCACGGCTCAACATGCCTGCCTCTCCTTGCCCATGTTTTAGATAATGGGCTCTGCTTGGCACAGCAGCGGATGTTCATGCTGCCGTGCATATTCGACCACCATGGCCGCCTTGGTTTCTGCAACATCACGAGAAAAGTTACCAATTCCCGCTTTACCCATGTGATGCACCTGTAGCATCACCTGAGTTGCCAGCTCTGCATTCAGCCCAAAGAACCGCTCCAAGACCTCAATAACAAACTCCATCGGCGTGTAGTCATCATTCAAGATAATGACCTGATAACGTCTTGGTGGTTTTAATTGTGGCAAGCGATCTGCCAACAACATAGCCCCTTGACGCTCCTCATCCGACGAGTTGTTACCGTCGTCATGGTTTGAGCTGAACATAGGCTCAGTCAGTTGCGCTATAGCAACTTTGTTAAGCATGTAACGTGTCGTATCAATCATGTGCATGACAAGACTTTAACAGAGACTGACACAAACCAACCTCTGCTTCCGGTAAGTGAATGAAAACCCCGATGTTTCGCCAGACAAACGGCCTTGACCGAAACCTCTGAGGGCGCAAAATACGTAACAAAATATAGTAAATCATCACCAATAACGACATAACAAGAGGTGCTCAAGCACCCTCGGAGCATTTATGCCCACGGGAACGGTGAAGTGGTTCAATGCCAGCAAAGGCTTTGGCTTTATTTGCCCCGAACAAGGTGGCACCGACCTGTTTGCCCACTTCAGCCAAGTTCAGATGGAAGGCTATCGCAGCCTACGAGCCGGGCAAATTGTTCAGTTTGAAGTATGCAACACCAATGCAGGTCTGCATGCGATAAACATCAAAATAATTCAGCAGCCCAGTGGCAAGTTACAGCAAATTAAAGAGCCCAGCAGCAATATGCCGGCTTAAGCCTGAAATAAAAAAGGCCCACTAGGGGCCTTTTTTAATCAGCACATATTACATATGGCTAATGATGGCATCACCAAACTCAGAGCAACGCAGCAGCTTGGCATCTGGCATTAGACGCTCAAAGTCATAGGTTACTGTTTTAGCAGTAATCGACTTCTCAACACCTTTGATGATGAGGTCAGCTGCTTCGTTCCAGCCCATATGACGCAGCATCATTTCTGCTGACAAGATAATGGAGCCTGGGTTGACCTTATCTTGGCCAGCATACTTAGGCGCTGTGCCATGAGTTGCTTCAAACATTGCCACCGAACCGCCCAAGTTAGCGCCTGGAGCAATACCAATACCGCCCACTTCAGCGGCCAAAGCATCTGAAATATAGTCGCCATTGAGGTTGAGTGTAGCAATCACTGAATAATCGGATGGACGCATCAAGATTTGCTGCAAGAAGGCATCAGCAATAACGTCTTTAATAATGATGTCATTACCGGTTTTTGGATTTTTCAGCTTCATCCAAGGGCCGCCATCCAACAGCTCGGCGCCAAAACGTTCCTTGGCGAGTTCATAACCCCACTCTTTAAAGGCACCTTCGGTGTACTTCATGATGTTGCCTTTGTGCACTAAGGTCACTGAAGGCTTGTCATTGTCGATAGCAAACTGAATGGCTTTGCGCACTAAGCGCTGGCTGCCTTCACGTGATACTGGCTTGATGCCAATGCCACAACCTTCAGTGAAGCGGATTTTAGTAACGCCCATTTCTTCACGTAGGAATTTAATGACTTTTTTAGCGTCTTCGCTGTCTGCTTTCCACTCAATACCGGCATAAATATCTTCGGAGTTTTCACGGAAAATAGTCATGTCTGTTAATTCTGGGTGCGATACCGGGCTAGGTACACCGGGGAACCAACGCACAGGACGAACACACACGTATAAATCAAGCTCTTGACGCAATGCTACGTTTAAGGAGCGAATACCACCGCCAACAGGCGTGGTTAAAGGGCCCTTAATCGAAACGACATATTCACGCAGGGCTTCAAATGTCTCTTGCGGCAGCCAAACATCAGGGCCGTATACTTTGGTGGCTTTCTCGCCACAGAAAATTTCCATCCAAGAAATAGCGCGCTTACCGCCATAAGCCTTGGTAACTGCAGCATCAACAACTTTCAACATGACTGGGGAAATGTCAGCCCCGATACCATCACCTTCAATATAAGGAATGATAGGAAAATTTGGCACATTTAAGGAAAGGTCCGAGTTGACAGTGATTTTGTCGCCATCGGCTGGAACCGAGATCTTCTGGTAACCCATTCTGCAGGTACTCCATCTAAGGTAGGAAGCGTGCGGATAACACGCGATGCTCTGTTTACGTGATGCTTTCGCCGAAGAGTATACTCACAGACCTGAACTATCCCAAGGGACTCCATGTACAAAAATACACCCAATAGGGTCATGAATAGACCAAAGGCTAATACCAGCGACTCTGCAGCAGCGCCAAGACTTGTCTTAATGCACAAGCCTTACCAAGTCATTTGTCAATTCAGCCCTGATGGCAAACACATCACACTTGCCGATATCTTTGCACAATCGCGTGACCGTATGGTGACTAACACCAGTGGCTTATACCCTGCCGGCCGCTTAGATCACGATTCGGAAGGCTTGCTGCTACTAACCAATCATGGTCCATGGCAGGCACGTATCAGTCACCCCCGTCATAAGCTCAATAAAACTTATCTGGCTCAAGTGGAAGGCGACATTAGCGATGATGCAATTGCTCGACTACTTTCGGGCGTCATTCTAAAGGATGGCCCTGCCCGTGCCTTATCAGCCCGACGAGTAACCGATTTGTCAGATATAGCTGAACGTAACCCGCCAGTTCGTTTTCGAGCACTCATTCCCACCAGCTGGTTAGAGCTCACTATTAATGAAGGGCGTAACCGACAAGTAAGACGAATGACTGCTGCCGTCGGCTTCCCAACCCTGCGACTAATTCGCACCGCCGTTGGGCCATGGCAGCTATCGCCATTAGCACCAGGCGAAAGCATGGAAATTGCACGCAAAGCCGTTGTTGATGTGTTGGGCTAGGCCGGTTGCCTGTTAGACTATGCGCACTATGAAAAAGCCACTTATTACCCCTACTCGCCCTGAAAAAGTCATTGTTGGCATGTCCGGTGGTGTCGACTCGTCTGTGTCAGCCTGGCTGCTGATGCAGCAGGGATATATTGTCGAAGGCCTGTTCATGAAGAACTGGGAAGAAGACGATGGCAGTGAGTATTGCACCGCTAAAGAAGACTTAGCTGATGCACAGTCGGTCTGTGATCACTTAGGCATACATCTACATAAAGCCAATTTTGCTGCCGAGTATTGGGATCGCGTGTTTGAGCACTTCCTAGAAGAGTATCGGGCTGGCCGCACTCCCAATCCAGACATCTTGTGCAATAAGGAAATTAAGTTTCGCGCCTTTTTGGATTATGCCCTAAGCCTTGGCGCTGACTTTATTGCTACCGGCCATTACACCCAACGTAGTGCCGGCGACCCCGCTCAGTTGCTACGCGGTGTTGATCAAAACAAAGATCAAAGTTATTTCTTACATGCAGTCTCCGGCCGTGACCTGGCGCGCACCTTATTTCCTGTGGGCAATATTGAAAAACCAGAAGTGCGTCGTTTGGCAACCGAGCTGGGCTTAAGTAATCATGCTAAGCGCGACTCTACCGGCATTTGTTTTATTGGTGAGCGACGCTTTAAAGACTTCTTGCAGCAATACCTGCCGGCCCAGCCTGGCCCTATCGAAACCGATACCGGCGAAGTTATTGGTCAACATGAGGGCCTGATGTATTACACCCTTGGTCAGCGCCAAGGTATTGGTGTTGGCGGAAAACGCGACGCCAGTGATGCGCCTTGGTATGTCATCAGCAAAGACTTAAGCCGTAACACCCTGATCATTGGCCAAGGTCACGAACATCCCTTACTGTTAAGTCATGGCCTGTATGTTGAAAATGTGGATTGGGTAGCAGGCAGTGAACCTGAATTACCACTAAGCTGTACCGCCAAGACACGTTATCGTCAGCCCGATCAAGCCTGTGTTATTGAGTCGGCTGGCACACGAACAGGTTATAAAGTCACTTTTGAACAACCTCAGCGAGCTGTTACACCAGGCCAATCCGTTGTGTTTTATGCACAGGACGTGTGTTTGGGTGGCGGCGTGATTGTCGAGACATTTACCTTATGAGCAATTTGCACCGAGACAAAACACTGGCACTAGCAGCCGTATTTCAGGCCGCTGGCCTAGTTAACTCACTAGCGCGCAAAGGCCGCTGTGATGAGACCGCAGAACAGTTTTTAATTCGCACCAGCCTAGTGCTGGACACCGATGAAGTCAGCGCTATTTACCAGGGCCCCGCCCCGTTAAAAATCGGCATCGATTGGTTGCAAGGCTGCCTCACCGATAACGCGCAAGGCATTGAAAGTCCAAGCGATATTGTTCGTTTAGTGCTGGCGATCCTGCAGGCTGAAAAACACTTCCGCCAACACGGCGAAGCACAGCATATTTTGCGCGGACACTTAGATCGCATGGCAGCCACCCCACCAGAAGACAATGAGCTCACCGAACAACTGGCCAAAGCCTATGTTGAAAGCTTAGGTATTTTACGTTTTCGTGTGCAAATTCATGGCGATGCGCGACATTTGCAATCGCCGGGCACACCTGAACGTATTCGCGCTATTTTGTTAGCCGGCATTCGTGCTGCATGGTTATGGCAACGACTGGGTGGTCGACGCTGGCATTTATTAATTACTCGCGGTCAAATCCTTGAGGAAATCAGCGCAATCAATAAATCCGTGTAAAATTCGCGCCCTACAATTTACTTGCTCAACAGATATAAAGGATACGTCATGTCATCGACCACATTTACTTTGACCGCGCTTTCACCTGTCGATGGTCGTTATGCCAGCAAGGTCGATGCCCTGCGCCCTGTATTTAGTGAGTTCGGCTTGATTCGAGCTCGTGTTGAGGTTGAAGTGCGTTGGCTGCAACGCCTAGGCCAAATAGCAGCGATTGCAGAAGTACCGGCTTTTTCTGCGACGGCTGATCAATTCCTCAATGATCTGGTGACAAACTTCTCGTTAGAAGATGCTCAATGGATTAAAGACCGTGAGCGCATTACCAACCACGATGTAAAAGCCGTTGAATACTTTTTAAAAGACAAAGCCAGCCAATTGCCTGAACTGGCCGCGGTCAGTGAGTTCATTCATTTTGCCTGCACATCAGAAGACATTAACAACCTGTCGCATGCGCTAATGCTAAAGACCGGCCGTGACATTATTCAGCAGCAAATGCAGGATGTGTGTGAAGCGATTCGCGCATTAGCACACCAATATGCTGACGTACCGATGTTGTCACGCACGCACGGACAAACCGCGTCACCGACCACACTGGGCAAAGAAATGGCCAATGTCGCTTATCGTTTACATCGACAAATCAACCAGTTAGCGGCTGTTCCTCTACTCGGTAAAATCAATGGCGCAGTTGGCAACTACAATGCTCACCTAGTGACTTACCCTGAAGTGGACTGGCAGGCCAATGCCGAAGTATTTGTGACCTCATTGGGTTTAGTGTGGAATCCCTACACCACACAAATTGAGCCACATGACTATATTGCTGAATACTTTGACGCGGTAAAACGCTTCAACACCATCCTCATCGACTTTAATCGTGACGTTTGGGGTTATATCTCTTTGGGTTATTTCAAGCAGCGCTTAAAAGAAGGTGAAGTTGGCTCCTCAACCATGCCGCACAAAGTTAACCCCATCGACTTTGAAAACTCCGAAGGTAACTTAGGCATCGCTAACGCCCTACTCACTCATTTGGCCGAAAAATTGCCGATTTCTCGCTGGCAGCGTGACTTAACTGACTCCACTGTGTTGCGTAACCTAGGTGTTGGCTTGGCTCATAGTGCTATTGCTTATGACGCTGCCTTAAAAGGCATTGGTAAGTTAGAGATTAATGCTCAGCGCTTAGCAGATGACTTAGATGCCTCATGGGAAGTGCTGGGTGAAGCCATCCAAACCGTGATGCGTCGATATGGCATTGAAAAGCCATATGAAAAGCTAAAAGAGCTAACACGCGGCAAGGGCATTGACCGTGACAGCCTGCAAACCTTTATCGATACGCTGGCCATGCCAGAAGCGGCCAAAGCAGAGCTAAAAGCACTGACACCTGGCAGCTATATTGGTAATGCCATCGATCAAGCGAACAAGGTATAAAACATATGACCACGCTCTCTGTCAGTCAGCGCTGCTTATCCGACCAGCCTCTCCCTTGGCTAGGCGGCCTAACAGCTGCAGAGTTTTTGCGAGATTACTGGCAAAAAAAACCACTACTGGTGCGTGGTGCATTTTCTGGCTTGGCCGGCTTGTTAGAGCCAGAAGAGCTATTAGAACTAGCCGAAACAGACGATGTAGAAAGTCGCCTAATCATTGAAAACAGCGAGCCCGCTTGGGAAGTGCGCGAAGGTCCGTTCCATGCCACCACCTGGCGGAAACTACCAGACACTGGCTGGACTGCCTTAGTACAGGCAGTGGATCACTACCTGCCACCATTAGCCGATTTGTTAGATCACTTTGCCTTTGTGCCTGAATGGCGCATTGATGATGTCATGGTGTCTTATGCTGTGCCCGGCGGCTCGGTAGGTGCGCACTTTGACCAATACGATGTGTTCTTAATTCAAGGCCCAGGCCAACGGCGTTGGCAGTTAGGCGAAATGTGTGATGCCAATACACCGCGCCTGCCACATGAGCAACTGCGTCTTCTGGCCAATATGCCTGTTCATTTTGATGAAGTGCTAAACCCTGGCGACATGCTGTATGTGCCACCAGGCCTTGGCCATCATGGCGTTGCGCAAACCACTTGCCTGACTTACTCCGTGGGTTTTCGCGCACCGGCATTAGCGCAAATGCTGGATTGTGTCGTTGATCGCCTACTTGAAACCCAAGGTAGTGAAACACTGCTCACGGATGCTGGCCGTGCCCTGCCAGATCACCCCGGCAGCCTTGCCAATGCAGACATTCAGCGCATGCAACAGGCAGTATTAAATAGCCTTAATACCCCAGAGTTGTTTGAGCATGCACTTGCTCCTGCACTCAGCGAAGCCAAGTATGCCGATTACACACCGGAAGGTGATGCTTGCAGCCTCGATGACTTAACCGCAGCCATCAGCGATGGTATTGAGTTATTACGTGATCCCGCCTCGCGTTGGGTATGGCTGCCAAAGCAACAAATCTTGTGGCGTAATGCTGAGCCGGTAGAAATTCCGGCCGATGTACTGAGCTTTATCCCAACACTTTTAGCAGGTCGACGTTTGCGTACTGATACCTTAAAGCAGCTACCTGAGCCCGTTTTGTCTTGGTTGGCTGATGAAATCAGTGCAGGTTTCTGGCTGCCTGTTGACCCCATAGACTCTTTATTATCCGATGCATCCGGTGAGGCTTAATGTATTGGCAAGCGCTGCCTTGGACTGACGATACTGTCGCTTTATTTGGCCGCCTTGCCCAGCAAAAGCATGCCTTGTTGCTGGACAGCCAAGGTGCTGGCCGCTGGGACATTTTACTCAACCGTCCAATCGCTGAATCCACACTCACCATTGACGGTTGGCAGCATCAACACTGGCAGCCCAGTTCAAACAACTTAGACGCCTGCTCGGTATTGGCCGAAATGGGCAATTGGGGGCAGACCCACTGCCCGGTTCAACGACCAGACGATACTGCTGACTGGCCTTTTGTAGCCGGCGTGGTCGGTTATTTGGCCTATGCCTGCCCTAGCGAAAAAGGCCTGCCATCCGTGCGCACCGACCAATGGCCGCTAGCCACTTTTGCTTACTACGCCCAAGGCTGTGTGCTGGATCATCAACAACAACGCTGCTGGGCATGGTGTGCAGGCGATCAATCCGACTGGCAGCAACTGCTGCAAGACCTTAACGCTGCTGCTATAACAAACCCTCCACTGGAATTAACGCAGCCATTTCAAGCGCTGACCGAACAAGCGCGTTATGCCAACGACATCCGCCGTATTCATGACTATATTCGTGCTGGTGACTGTTATCAGGTGAACTATACCCAGTGCTGGCAAAGCCAATATCGTGGCGATTTGTGGCCAGCCTACCCACGTCTGCGTCAACTAACAAAAGCGCCCTACGCCGCTTTTTGGAACTTGCCGTTTGGGCAAATGTTATGTCTTTCGCCTGAACAGTTTTTAATGGTCATTAAGGACAAAGTGATTACCAAGCCGATTAAAGGCACCACCGCACGCTCGGCTAATGAAGATGCCGATGATATTGCGGCGCAATCACTGATCAGTAGCCAAAAAGACCTCGCTGAAAACATCATGATTACCGACCTGCTGCGTAACGACTTGAGTAAGCATGCGGTATTGGGTTCAGTCACTGTGCCAAAACTCTGTGAGCTGGAAAGCTTTGGCCAAGTCCATCATTTGGTCACCACCATTGAGGCCACACTGCATGATCAGGCATCAGTGCCAGCATTATTACGTGATGCCTTTCCCGGCGGCTCGATTACCGGTGCGCCTAAGCGCCGTGTGATGGAAATTATTGATGAGTTAGAAGTCAGTCCACGCGGAGTTTATTGCGGCAGTCTGTTTTACTGGGATCAGCAAGGACGTTTTGACAGCAATATCACCATCCGTACCTTAGTCGGTGCTAATGGCCAATTGAAAACTTGGGCTGGCGGCGGCATCACCTTAGATTCCACTTGGCAGGAAGAATACCAAGAGTGCCAAACTAAAATGGGTGCCATTATGCACGCGCTAGAGGCGTGGTTTCTGGCACCCAAGTAGCATTGTTTTACGGAATCTGGCGCAGCGACGCTTTACGAATTTCCGCTTTTAACTCTTCGTAATTGTGAGTCACCGGGAACTGCGGGAACTCACGGATCACACTTTCAGGTGCATCAAACAAAATACCTTGATCGGCTTCATTCAGCATACCGGTGTCGTTGTAGGAGTCACCGGCAGCAATGCAGCGATAGTTCAACGAATGGAAGGCTTTAATGGCCATGGTTTTTTGATCAGGCTGACGCAGTTTGTAGTCCGTGATCATGCCGTCATCACCCACTTCCAACTTGTGACAGAACAGTGTGGGCAGGTCTAGCTGCTGCATTAATGGCTTAGCAAACTCATAAAAAGTATCGGACAAAATAATCAGCTGGAAGTTATCACGCACCCAGGCCAAAAATTCGCGAGCGCCCGGCAAAGGGCCCATATCAGCAATAACGGCTTGAATATCTGGCAGGCCTAATTTGTGCTCACGCAAAATACGTAAACGCTGCTGCATCAACACGTCGTAATCAGGAATATCACGGGTGGTGGCTTCTAGGGCTTGGATACCGGTGCGCTTTGCAAAGTTAATCCAAATTTCTGGGACCAAAACACCTTCAAGATCTAAACACACCAGTTCCATATTTTCCTCAAGCGAAAGTTCAATTCGGCGCTAAGGGTACTACAAATGCTATGATTGCCGCATGTAAATGACAGGAAAATGACCCATGACGATTCAGGATCAAGTCACTCAGTGGCAGCAAGAGCTGGCTGACAAAAGCCCACAAAGCATTATCAAACAAGCGCTCACACACTACCCCAATGCCGCCATTTCATTTAGCGGCGCAGAAGATGTGGTGTTAATCGACATGGCTGTTAAGTCCAAACTACCGTTTAAGGTGTTTAGTTTAGATACCGGTCGCTTGCATGCCGAAACCTATCGTTTCATCGAAACGGTACGCACCCATTATGGTATTGATATCGAAATTTGTTTTCCTGAAGCAAAAGCGGTTAGCGACTTAGTGAATGAAAAAGGCTTGTTTAGCTTTTACCAAGATGACCATAAAGAGTGCTGTGGCATTCGCAAAGTAGAGCCGCTGCGCAAGCGTCTAAGCCAAGCTGAAGCATGGATGACCGGCCAGCGCAAAGACCAAAGCCCAAGCACACGTAACAGTGTGCCGGTGGTGCAAGTTGATACTGCATTTACGGGTCAAAATGGCGAGTTGGTAAAGTTTAATCCCTTAGCCAACTGGAGCTCTGAGGAAGTGTGGAACTATATTCGCGCCTTAGAAGTGCCCTATAACCCATTGCACGAAAAAGGATTTATCAGCATTGGCTGTGAACCTTGCACACGTCCCGTGCTGCCAAACCAGCATGAGCGCGAAGGCCGCTGGTGGTGGGAAGAAGCCACCCAAAAAGAGTGTGGCTTACACAGTGGCAACCTAGAAGCGCGGTAAGTCCTGACCTTTAAATAAGTGATCAACTTCGGCACGAGCGTCGCCGCGGTTGATCACGGACTCCACCACCGAACGCGTCAGATGCGGCGCAAAATGCTCGATAAAATCAAACATAAAACCACGCATGAAAGTGCCACGACGGAAGCCAATATGGGTCACGCTGGGCTCAAACAAGTGGCTGGCATCGAGACAAACCAAATCACCACTGTCGCGATCGGGTTCAAACGCCATTTGCGCAATAATGCCCACCCCTAGACCTAAACGCACATAGGTTTTAATCACATCCGCATCCGTTGCGGTAAACACCACATTAACCCCTAAACCCTGCTGGCTAAACGCCTCATCAAGCTTAGAGCGGCCAGTAAATCCAAAGACATAGGTCACAATCGGGTATTGGGCAATATCCTCCAGTGTTAGCGTTGGCAGCTGCGTTAAAGGGTGCCCTTTAGGCACCACAATGCAGCGATTCCATTGATAAGCAGGCAGCATCACTAAGTCTGAAAAGTGCTCCAAGGCCTCGGTGGCAATTGCAAAATCTACTGTGCCGTCTGCAGCCATTTCAGCAATCTGCTGTGGTGTACCCTGATGCATATGCAGGCCAACATCGGGAAAACGCTTTCTAAAAGTAGAGATTATTGGTGGTAATCGATAACGCGCCTGCGTATGAGTGGTGGCTACCGACAAACTGCCTTTAGCCTCATCTGAAAACTCTAAAGCTACTTGCCGAATTGACTCGGTTTGCCGCAGCACTTCACCCGCTAATTTAATAATGGCCTGCCCCGCCGGTGTTACCCGCGACAAGTGCTTACCATTACGGGCAAAAATCTCCACACCCAGCTCATCTTCTAACAGCCGAATTTGCTTACTAATGCCTGGCTGCGAAGTAAACAATGCATTCGCCGTTTGCGACACATTGAGCTCGTGGTGAGCGACCTCCCAGATATAGCGTAGCTGCTGCAGTTTCATGAACACTTCCGGCAATAAATGAATGACTTCAATGTACCTGAACTACCCCCCAATTGCGCAACCATCTGTCTGGCGATTTTAGCAATTCAATAGATCTGGATGAATTCTGCCAGAACGGTTCATTTTGCTGTCATGAATGGGTATTATCCTGCGCTTGACGGAGAAAAAGATGCCTATTTCAAACAGCAAAGTTGATGACCTGAATATTCGCTCGATCGATGTTCTGATTACCCCTGACGAATTAAAAACCCACCTGCCGCTCAGCGAGCAGGCTTATAACAACGTCATTGAGGGCCGCCAGGTCATTCGTAATATTTTAGATGGCAAAGACCACCGCCTGTTTATCGTGGTGGGCCCTTGCTCCATTCATAATATCGAAGCCGCGATGGAATATGCTGGCCGCTTGAAAAAGCTGGCGGCTGAAGTAGCTGACACGCTGTATTTGGTCATGCGTGTCTATTTTGAAAAACCACGCACCACCATTGGTTGGAAGGGTTTAATCAACGATCCGTTCATGGATGACTCATTCCGCATTCAAGACGGCCTGCATATTGGTCGTAAATTGCTGCTGGACTTAAATGAGTTAGGCCTGCCTTGCGCCACTGAAGCGCTAGACCCAATGTCGCCACAGTACTACCACGATCTAATTTCGTGGACAGCGATTGGCGCCCGTACTACCGAATCACAAACCCACCGTGAAATGTCGTCTGGTTTGTCATCGCCAGTTGGCTTCAAAAACGGTACCGATGGTGGCCTGAAAGTGGCTACCAATGCCCTGCTGTCTGTGCAAAACCCGCACAGCTTTTTAGGCATTAATTCGGAAGGCAAAGTAGCGGTCATCAACACCACCGGCAATCAGTATGGCCATGTGGTCTTACGTGGTGGTGATGGCAAACCTAACTACGACTCCGTGTCCGTTGCCATTGCTGAACGTGAATTAGAAAAAGCTAAAGCACCAATGAACATCATGATTGATGCTTCACACGCTAACTCCAACAAAGACCCAGGCCTACAGCCATTGGTAATGGATAACGTTGCCAATCAAATTGTAGAAGGCAATCAGTCCATTGTTGGCATGATGGTGGAGTCACACCTGAAGTTTGGTCGTCAAGACATTCCCAAAGACTTAAATGACCTGGAATATGGCAAGTCGGTTACTGACGGCTGTATTGATTGGGATATGACTGAAACGGCTATCCGCTCGATGCGTGACAAACTCAAACCCGTGCTGCCGGGACGCAAGCGCTAAACTACAAACGCCGCTTTCCTAAACCGAAAGCGGTTTTTTTTGGATACTCCAATGACACTAAAAAAACTAAGCCTAATTGGCACATTGCTGTTGTCTTCTATTGCACAAGCAAACCCATCAACTACCCTAGCGCCGCAAAGCGAAATCCCCGATCAGTACATTGTGCTTCTCAACATGCCATTAGCCAGTGGTTTATTCGGCTTAAATTCGGTTGAGAATGTTGCACATTTTGTGCTGGGAACAATTGGTGGCGGAGAGCTTGGTTTTGTCTACAAACATGCCGTTACTGGCTTTTCGGTACGCTTACCTGCGGCGCTAGTGCCTGTATTGGAAAAATTGCCGATTGTTAAGCATGTCGAACCCGATCAGTACATGAGTATTGGCGCCACGCAAGTGTCTCCAGTTTGGGGACTGGATCGTATTGACCAAACTAACCTGCCGTTAAACCAAAGCTTTATATATGCCGATAGCGCAGGCCAAGGTTCGCACGTTTACATTATTGATACCGGCATTCGTGCCAGCCATAGTGAAGTCGTCACGCGTGTTGGTACAGGACGCAATTTTGCGGCGAACAGTAGTAGCTTTCTTTTTGGTGGCAGTACAGACCCCAATAACACTAACGATTGTAACGGCCACGGAACACATGTAGCCGGCACTGCGGTTGGCACCCAATATGGGGTCGCAAAAAAAGCCACGGTCTACCCTATTCGTGTATTAGGCTGTAACGGCTCTGGCGCTAATTCTGGTGTTATTGCTGGTGTTGACTGGGTAGCGGCCAATCACAAAAAACCTGCTGTGGCGAATATGTCATTGGGCGGCGCTAGCTCTACCGCACTCGATACCGCAGTTAATAATGCCATTGCAGCTGGTGTCACCTTTGTTGCTGCTGCCGGTAACGACAATGCCAATGCCTGTAATGGCTCGCCAAATCGTGTGCTAAATGCGTTAACCGTGGCTTCATCAGATATTCAGGATCGCCGCTCAAGCTTCTCTAACCATGGCAGCTGTGTTGATTTGTTCGCGCCAGGCACTGGTATTTTATCGGCGTCACATAATAGCGACACCGCGACAGCAACCTTAAGCGGTACATCCATGGCAGCCCCTCATGTGGCGGGTGCTGCGGCCTTGTACTTATCGGGACAACCCAGTGCAACACCAGCACAAGTTGCGCAAGCCATTTTGGTCAGCACATCAAATAATGTGATTAGTAACGTCAATGGCTCCCCTAACAAACTGCTGAATACCAGTCAGCTCGGTGGCACTGTTTCCATTCCGACTCCACCTGAGCCAGAACCCGAGCCCACTCCGGACCAACCACCGTGCACCGGCTGCACCAGCTACACCATTAACTTATCAGCCGGACAAAGTGGTTATGCACCCAGTACCGCCGGCTTTAGTTTTAGTGGTGGCCAGCTTGAAGGCTTCTTGCGCTTGCCCAGCGGCCTAAGTGCAGAGCTTTACTTAGAGCGTCAACAACGCTTTTTGTTTAGTAGCTCATGGACTGCCGTTGTAAGTAACACTGGTTCAGCAGCCGAGAAAAACCTGTCAGCCAATGTCAGTTCTGGCACCTACCGTTGGCGAGTTCGCGCCATCAGTGGACAAGGTCAAGCACGCTTTTATGGCAAACCGCGTTAGTTCAAGCCCATTTAAGCGCCATAAAAAAGACCGCCATTTGGCGGTCTTTTTTATGTCTCAGCTTACTTAAAATAAGCGTTTTCGCGCTTGCTGTGGTCGGTAGTATCAACCACTCGTGCCAGCTCTGGAATATTAGCTTTCAGTGTTGTTTCCACACCCTGCTTTAAAGTCATGTCGACTGCTGAACAGCCTTGGCAACCGCCACCAAACTTCAATACCGCGGTTAAGCCAAACTCTTCATCCTCATAACACTCTTCCAACGACACACTGCCGTTGTGAGCAGCCAGACCCGGATTAATTTCAGACTGCAGCACATAGGCAATACGCTCTTCAAGTGAGCTATTGCTGGAAATATTAGGAACCTTAGAGCGCGGCGCCTTAAAGGTGAGCTGACCGCCCATACGATCTTTATTAAAGTCGATCACAGCATCAACCAAATAAGTCACCGAAGCAAAATCGATATAGGCCGGAAAACCTTCATAGTCTTGACGCACATCTTCAGGTTTCTCTTCACCTTTGGTGCAATAAGCCATGCAGCACTCAGCGCGTGGTGTGCCGGGATTCTCAACAAAAATACGCACACCAATGCCTTCGCTGTTTTGCTTGGCCAGCAAATCTCGCAAATAAGCCTGTGCCGACTCCGTAATGACCATATTACTCACTGCTTGTACGGGTGTATCACTCATAAAAAACCTCAGTACAGATGAACTACAATGCCTGCAGTATAGCACCCACCATGGGTGATGAATCTGCTATCATATCCATTCATTTTTTTTGATATATGGTTTGTCTCAATGTCGTCTAGCCTAACTCGTGCCCAGCGTATTCAACAATTTAAGCAGTCTTTAAATGAGCGCATTCTGATCATTGATGGCGCCATGGGCACTATGATTCAGCGCCATAAGCTTGAAGAAGCCGATTATCGAGGCGAACGCTTTGCAGATTGGCCACGCGATCTAAAAGGCAATAACGACCTGTTGGTGTTAACTCAGCCTAACATTATTCGTGATATTCACGATGCCTATTGCGCCGCTGGTGCTGACATTATTGAAACCAACTCATTTAATGGCACCAAAGTGTCTATGTCTGACTATGGCATGGAATCCTTGGTCACTGAGTTAAATAAATCTGCCGCCGCTCTTGCCCGCCAAGTTGCAGATGAATGGACTGCGCGTGAACCCCACAAACCACGTTACGTCGCCGGTGTTGTTGGCCCAACTTCACGCACCTGCTCGATCTCGCCCGATGTAAACAACCCATCATTTCGTAATATCAGCTTTGATGAGCTGGTCAGTGACTATCGTGAAGCGACGTTTGCTCTCATTGATGGCGGTGCTGACCTGATTTTGATCGAAACAGTGTTTGATACGCTCAATGCCAAAGCAGCGATTTTTGCTGTGCAAGGGGTGTTTGAAGAGCTGGGTTTTGAGCTGCCAATCATGATTTCCGGCACCATTACAGATGCCTCTGGTCGTACCCTGTCAGGCCAAACCGCCGAAGCTTTCTGGCACTCCGTGCGTCATGCCAAGCCAATTTCCATTGGTTTTAACTGTGCGCTTGGTGGTAAAGAGTTACGTCCCTATGTGCAAGAACTGGCTAATAAAGCCGACACCTATGTCAGTGCTCACCCCAACGCAGGCCTACCGAATGCCTTTGGTGAATATGATGAAACCGCAGCCGAAACCGCGGCCATCATTGACGAATTTGCTGCCAGTGGCTTTTTAAACATTGTCGGTGGTTGCTGTGGCACCACGCCGGAGCATATTCAAGCCATTGCTCAAGCAGTTGCAAAGCACCCACGCCGTGAAGTGCCGAGTTTTGTACCCGCCTGCAAACTCTCTGGCCTAGAGCCCTTCATCATTAATGAAGAAAGCCTGTTTGTGAACGTTGGTGAGCGCACCAATGTCACCGGCTCGAAAAAGTTCGCGCGCCTGATTCGTGAAGAAAACTATGCTGAAGCACTCGATGTAGCTCGTGAGCAGGTCGAAGCTGGCGCACAAATTATCGACATCAATATGGACGAAGGCATGCTCGACTCTGAGCGCGCCATGGTGGTCTTTCTTAATCTAATTGCCACTGAGCCAGACATTTGCCGTGTGCCCATCATGATTGACTCATCAAAATGGGAAATCATTGAGGCCGGCCTGAAGTGTGTGCAAGGCAAGCCCATCGTCAACTCAATCTCGATGAAAGAAGGCGTAGAAGAGTTTAAGGAACGTGCGCGTTTATGCATGCGTTATGGCGCGGCAGTCATTGTCATGGCTTTTGATGAACAAGGCCAAGCGGACACCGAAGCGCGCAAAAACGAAATCTGCAAACGCTCATACGACATTTTGGTCAATGAAGTGGGCTTCCCACCGGAAGACATCATTTTTGACCCGAACGTGTTTGCTGTTGCCACCGGTATCGAAGAGCACAACAACTACGCCGTTGATTTCATCAACTCTTGTGCCTTTATTAAGCGCGAACTGCCTTGGGCCAAAATTTCTGGCGGTATTTCCAACGTCTCATTCTCCTTCCGTGGCAATGAACCAGTACGTGAAGCCATTCACTCGGTGTTTTTGTATCACGCTATTCGTAATGGCCTTACCATGGGCATTGTGAATGCGGGTCAGTTAGCCATTTATGATGACCTGCCTGCACTATTGAAAGAACGTGTTGAAGACGTCATTCAAAACCGTCGTGAAGACGGCACTGAACGCCTACTGGAAATTGCTGAGCAATTCCGTGGTGATGGCAGTAAAGCCGTGATTGAAGACGAAGCTTGGCGCTCCCTACCAGTTGGCAAGCGTCTTGAGCATGCCTTGGTGAAAGGCATTACCGCATTTATTGTGGAAGATACCGAAGAGGCCAGACTCAGTGTAGAGCGCCCAATTCATGTGATTGAAGGTCCATTAATGGACGGCATGAATGTGGTTGGTGACCTGTTTGGCGCCGGTAAAATGTTCCTGCCGCAGGTGGTTAAGTCCGCACGGGTAATGAAACAAGCCGTTAACCACTTAATTCCTTTTATTGAGGCGGAAAAAGCCGGTGTAATTGAAGCCAAAGGCAAAGTGCTAATGGCGACAGTGAAAGGCGATGTGCATGATATTGGCAAGAACATTGTTGGTGTGGTGTTGGGCTGTAATGGTTACGACATTGTCGACATGGGCGTAATGGTGTCTTGTGAAAAAATCCTGCAAGCCGCACGAGACGAAAAAGTCGACATTATTGGACTCTCTGGCTTGATCACGCCCTCACTTGACGAAATGGTACATGTAGCGCGTGAAATGCAGCGCCAAGGCTTTAACATCCCACTGCTGATTGGTGGTGCCACCACGTCGAAAGCACACACAGCGGTCAAGATTGATCCGCAATACCAGAATGATGCCGTGGTGTATGTGGCTGACGCCTCGCGTGCTGTCGGTGTTGTTACCACCTTGCTTAGCAAAGATATGAAGCCGGCGTTTATCAAAGAGCGTCGAGAAGAATACGCCGTGGTGCGTGAACGTATTAATAATCGTCAGCCCCTGTCAGCACGCCTACCCTATCACCAAGCGGTTCAACAAGGCCTGCAAACCGACTGGAGCAAAGCCACGCCAGTGAAGCCCAACAAACTGGGTGTTACTACGCTGGATAACTATCCACTAACTGAGTTAATGCCCTTTATTGATTGGACCCCATTTTTCATCTCCTGGGATCTGCATGGCAAATACCCGGCCATTTTGGACGATGCCGTAGTCGGTGAAGCAGCACGCAACTTATTTAGTGATGCTCAGAACATGCTAAAGCAGTTGGTAGCGCAAGACAGTCTGCGCGTGCGAGCGGTGTTTGGCTTGTGGGCCGCCAACCGTATTGGTGCCGATGATATTCGTGTATGGCAAGACGAAAATCGCCAACAACCATTGGGTGAAATTCACTGCCTACGTCAGCAAAGTGAAAAAGTCAGCGGCAAAGCTAACTTCTCCTTGGCAGACTTTGTTGCACCACTCGACTCTGGTGTCACCGACTACGTTGGTGGTTTTGCCGTATCGGTACACGGTGCTGATGAGTTAGCGCAGCACTATGAAGCCGCTGGTGATATGTACAACAGTATTCTGGTGAAGTCCTTGGCGGACCGTTTTGCCGAAGCCATGGCAGAGCACCTGCATTTACGCGTACGTAAAGAGTATTGGGGTTATGCACCAGATGAAACACTGGATAATGCTGACTTAATCGCTGAAAAATATGTTGGTATTCGCCCAGCGCCAGGCTATCCCGCCTGCCCTGAGCACAGCGAAAAAGTCACACTATTTAACTGGTTGGATGCACCGGGTCGTGCTGGCATGCAGCTCACAGAACACTTTGCAATGTTGCCGGCGGCAGCTGTTTCAGGATGGTACTTTGCCCATCCTGAAGCCACCTACTTTAATGTCGGTAAAATTGGCAAAGACCAGGTGCAAGACTATGCCAACCGTAAGGGCTGGGACTTAGACGTAGCCGAGCGTTGGCTTGCGCCAAATTTAGGGTATGATCCGGCATAACAAATAAGATGGCCATGAGGTCACCGCTGTTATGTCGTCTAACCAACATTATCGCAATGCGCCGCCACCTGGCGGCAATAAGCGCTCAAAAGTTCGTGCGGTGTTAAGTCGTGCGCTGCGTAGCGGATTTAATATTGCCGGCACCCGTCAGACTGACTTAGACGAAAATGCCGAACAAGCAGAAATTTTCGTCTTGTCCGGCATTGTCATTACCATCGTATCCATAGGCGCTATTTGGTTAGGCCTGTGGTTACTGATTGAGTATGTTGGTTAGAACTTAGGTGTTTGCATGCTGCGCTGCCACCAGCGTAATAACAGCTGATCCATCGAATGCGTAGCGGCCAAACCTAGACGCTGACCCAGCGTCGATTTAGTGCGCCAATGCAAAGCAAATAAATCGGCAGTTTTGGCACGTTCACGCAAATAATCATCACTGGTTTTAATCTCATCAATCAAACCAAGATCAATGGCTCGGCTGCCATACCAATGCTCACCCGTACCCACTCGATCGATGTCCAAGCTGCTACGCCACTGCTGCACAAACTCTTTAAACAACGCATGAGTGTCATCTAAATCTTCTTGAAACTTTTGACGACCCGCTTCGGTGTTTTCACCCAAAACCGTTAGGGTACGTTTGTATTCACCAGCGGTCATCAACTCCACATCAACATCATGGCGCTTTAATAAACGGTGCACATTGGGAATCTGCGCCACTACACCAATCGAACCTACCACTGCAAACGGTGCCGCTAACAAACGGTTAGCAATTGCTGCCATTAAATAACCGCCACTCGCCGCTACTTTATCGACACAAACCGTCAGCTTTAAACCGGCTTCGCGAATACGCACCAACTGTGATGCTGCCAAGCCATAACCATGCACCATGCCACCCGGGCTTTCTAATAGCAGCAACACTTCATCCTGCTCTTTATTGGCCACGGCCAATAAAGCAGATACCTCATGGCGTAAATGAGCCACAGCAGAGGCCGCAATATCACCCTTAAACTGCAGCACAAATAATTTAGGTTTTACCGGTGCCGGCTCTTTGCTTTTCGCACGCTTTTTATCGTCTTTTAAACGCTGCTTACGAGCCTTTTTTTCCAGTTTCCACTGTGCGTCATCCCACACCAAAGTGCGTAAGGCATCCGCCTCAGCTTCATAACGGTCATTTAACGCTTCAACTTCTAAGTGACCCGATTGCAGTCCAGGCAAGTCTTCTCGACGCATGCGTGCCGCCAAACTAATGATCAGCACAACCACCACTAAAACAGTGACACTTTTGATTAAAAACAGGCCGTAATCGGCAAAAAATTCCCACATGATCAACGATTCTCAGTCAGACAAAATTCAATTAAGGCACGGGCAATACTGCCGTGCGGAGGAATCAGCGGTAAATTATCAGCATGAAAAAAGCCAGCTTCGGCAATTTCATCATCCTGCAAAACAAGTTCGCCGCCAGCATAATCAGCGACAAACCCTAACATCAAGTTGCTAGGAAATGGCCAAGCTTGGCTGCTGAAATACCGTAGATTTTTAATCTCTACACCCACCTCTTCACGCACTTCGCGGATAAAGGTTTCCTCAACGGTTTCGCCCACTTCAACAAAACCCGCCAGTGCACTAAACATGCCATTTTTAAAACGATGGGCACGTGCCAGTAAAATCTCATGGCCGCGTCTAACCACACCAATCACACAGGGATTGATGCGCGGATAGGCGCTAAAGCCACACTGGGTGCAAACACGAGCGCGTTCATTTTGCGGATGAGCGCCCATCACACCACCACAGCGGCCACAAAAGCGATGATTACGTGACCAGTCATGCACCTGAAGTGCACGTGCCGCCAACGAGAAAAAAGCATGGTCAATTTGTGGCAGCAACTGTCGCAGCTCGATCCAGTCATAAGGCTCTATTGGGTCTGTGGCCTGCGGCATTTCTACCGTAAACACAGGTCTACCCTGCCAATAACCCAGAAACAGCAGCTCTTGTTTGGCTTCAATTTGCCACATCAGCTCGCCATATTCTGGCAACGACTGCAGATCAGCCTTTAGCAACAGCGATGTACTACTTAATGCCACCAGCAGTGCATCGCGAGGAATGTTGCCGTCAAAATGCGCGGCTGAGATAAAGTGCTGGCTCATCCGCGTGGATCTAAACGTCGGAACAAACAGTCTCCGGCTACTGTTTTATCAAGAACAGCCAAACGCTGCTCATGCGCTGCCAATTCATCGGCTGTTGGCATAATAATTGGCAGTGGTTGGCGCTCTGCGCTTAGGCGGCGAATGGTTTCCTGCGCTTGTCCGCCATTATCCGCACTCGCCGCATCACCATCATGCAAAGACAGACCCACTTGCCCACCGGTCATGGCCAAATAGACATCAGCCAAAATCTCGGCATCTAACAAAGCACCGTGATAACTACGATCACGTTGATTAGCACCATAACGACGTGCCAAAGCATCAAGGTTGTTTTTCTGACCCGGATGTTTGTTACGAGCCAATACCAAGGTATCGAGCACTTTGCATAGTGACGACAAGGTTGGCCGCTGCAGCATGGCCAGTTCATTGTCCAAAAAGCCCATATCAAATGGTGCGTTGTGAATCACCAACTCGGCGCCATCAACAAAACTTAAAAAGCGGTCGGCCACCTCATTAAAGCGCGGCATGCCAGACAAAAACTCGGTGGTAATGCCGTGCACGGCCACCGCTTCCTCATCAATTTCACGATCAGGCTGTAAATATTGATGAAAATGACGACCCGTTAAGCGGCGATTAACCAGCTCCACACAGCCAATTTCGATCAGACGATGGCCTTGCAGCGGGTACAAACCCGTGGTTTCTGTATCCAAAATTATTTGCCGCATGCTGCACTCGCTGTTGCATTATCAATGGCTAAATTCGCTAAACGATCGACCGCTTCATTGCCAGGATCGCCGGCATGGCCTTTCACCCAGCGCCAATTTATATCGTGTAATGCGGACACTTGATCTAAGGCCTGCCACAAATCAGCATTTTTCACCGGCTGTTTGGCCGCTGTTTTCCAGCCACGTTGTTTCCAACCTGCCAACCATTCCGTCATGCCTTTGCGTAAATATTCAGAGTCTGTCCACAACGTTACTTTGCTAGGACTTTTTAATGCTCGCAGCGCTTCTAGTGCGGCCATTAGCTCCATACGGTTATTAGTTGTCATGGCCTCATAACCAGACAGCTCACGTTGATGTGGACCCGCCATTAACAAAGCACCCCAGCCACCAGGCCCTGGGTTACCGCGACATGCTCCATCGGTATAAATAATCACATCCACGCTTAATTACTCTCCTTAAAACTACGAGACGTAGGCACTAAACCCGGCTGCCAGCTAGTCTTTTCGGGACGCACCACAAGCGGTGGCCGTGGCCGGCAATGGGTTTGTTTTTGCCAATGCTGAACACTCCATTGCGACATAAACGGTAGCCACAACTGCCAATGATCATTCCAGTGCTTAGCCATACGATGGTTGAGCAAGCTGAGTTTACGATTATCGCCCCAAAATGCAGACTTCAATACCATGCCTTGACTACGGCAAAACGGCATACCAATTTGACACCACAGCGACAATGACGACTTTTGACTGATCACAAATAGTTGACCATCTTCGCTTAAGCAGCCAATTAATTGATTTAACAAACGCGACAAATCTGGATGTAGCTCATCATCCATTAACAACACCACCGCATCCAAACTACAGGGCTTAAACGGCAAATGGCTAAAGCTACATTGCACATAAGCAAGTTGACGCGGCAAAGGCGTTGGCCCAGCCTGAAACACCTGTTGCATGCCGGGCATGTCTAGCGCCAGCTTTTTAGAGCCCTGACCAACTACCACCGCGACATCACCCACGCACTGACCAAGCAGCAGCTGCACCTGCTCAGCCAAACGCAAATGACAACGTTGTTCAGGCATGCTCATTTCGTAAGATGGTTGCAGCAAGTTCATGGTCATGTTCCGCTGTCGTTTGGGCAATGATCGCACAGGCTTGAGCAAAGCAAGCTATTATTCATTAGACCGTCATCACCCGATAAGCTCAAAATCATGACTATTTTTCCAATTGCCTGTTTTCTCGACAACTATATTTGGTGCATTCAGGTTGAAAACAACCTTTGGGTTGTTGACCCAGGTGATGCTGAGCCTGTGCTTGCTTATATCAATCAACACGCGCTTAACCTAGGTGGCATATTACTTACCCACCATCATGCCGATCATACCGGTGGGGTCAATGCCTTACTGGCTCATAAACAGGTTGCTGTGTATGGGCCAGAAGAGACTACACAGTGGGCCAGCCACATAGTGCATGGTGGCGACACATTGGATTTAAACATTGGTCAGGCCAAAATTCTGTTTGTTGGTGCACATACACGTGGCCACATTGCTTATTATTTTGCCAGCGCTAAGGCCTTATTCTGTGGCGACACACTCTTTAGTGCAGGTTGTGGCCGCCTTTTTGAGGGCACCCCCGAAGACTTAGAACGTGCATTGTCATGTATCAACTCCTTACCGGCTGATACCAAGCTCTACCCTACTCACGAATACACCATGAGTAACTTAGCCTTTGCCAAGCGTGTAGAGCCAGACAATCAGGCAATTGTGGAATATACCCAATGGGTACAAGGTCGACGCGACCAAGCACGGCCTAGCCTGCCAACTACGTTAGACATAGAGCGCAAAGTTAATCCCTTTTTACGCGCCACATCGACCACCATCATTCAGCAAGTTAGTGAGCATACACAACGCCCCGTCAGTGCAGGTTTGGACACTTTGGCTGCTTTACGCGCTTGGAAAGACAACTTTCGCGGATAACGACTTGACGAGTTGTCATTTTTTCGCCTGAGCGCTTATGATTGCCCCCATGAAAATAACAGTCGCACAAGCCATTTCTGCACTCGTTAGCTGCTGTTGCGTAAGCTTCGCAGCTCAGGCGTCAGTGCCCGTGTACTCCCTGCCCCTTACTGCCGAAGCCGCACAAGCGCAGCCCGGACTAACACCTGTTAATCCACTCGCCATTCAAGAAGCTCAACAAGCCTTAACCAAGCCAGTAAGCCCAGTAGTACAAGCGCAGAGTACTCGTGTGACCAGCTCATCACAGCAAGCCCAAGACCTACTGTCACGCTTGCGTGCAGGTTACAGCATGACTGCCACCGACAATTATCGTGTGCAGCGCCAGCTTCAAGGCTTTCGTGGCAAACAAGCTTATGCCGATTTAATCATTGAGCGCGCTCGTCCATTTTTGTTTTTAGCTGTTAATGAGGCTGAGCGTAGAAGGCTACCGGCCGAACTCGCTTTATTACCTGTTATTGAAAGTGCCTATGACCCAACGGCCACTTCACGCTCACAGGCGGCGGGCTTGTGGCAATTTATTCCCAGCACCGGCACGCTATTTGGGCTAAAACAAAACCAGTGGTTTGATGGTCGTCGTGATCCATTGCAGTCCACCTTGGCCGCCTATGACTACTTAGATCAGTTACATGCCATGTTTAATGACTGGGAATTGGTTTTAGCAGCCTACAACGCTGGCCCCGGCACAGTTTCTCGCGCTATTCAGCAAAACTTAAATGCGGGTCTACCAACCGATTATTGGTCGCTACGCCTGCCAGAAGAAGCCATGGATTATGTGCCGCGCTTTTTAGCCGTCACACAGCTATTTAACCAGCCCGAAAGACATGGTGTGAGCTTTAGTCCACTACCCAATGAGCCATACTTTCATACCGTGGAAACCCATGGCCCAATCAATTTGCACGATATTGCCCGTAATAGCGGCATTTCCTTTGATACTCTTAAGCGCCTAAACGCCGCCTTGAAAAACGATAGGCATGACCCTGCCGGCCCCTATTTATTACACCTACCCACAACTACTTCAGCTACTGCCAGTCAGGTAAGCCAGATGAGTCAACCGGTGCCTATTTTTTACAACGGCACACCAGTGGATCATCATTTATTGGCACGCACACCGGCAACCACCTTACCCGTGGCAAGACGCCAAGCCACACCAGGACAACATCAGATTGAAGCTGGCGATACCTTATATTCAATTGCCCGCGCTTACTTAACCTCGGTAAGCGACTTACAGCGATTAAACTACGGCTTACAAGCCAGCAGTCTAGAAGTTGGCCAACGCATTCGTGTACCAGAGTTGGGTCAAGCCGGTAACACCGCCGAAAATGTCATTGCCGTAATGCCTGCCAGAAATGACCAGCGAGTTGAACTACGCCGCCGCATTCAAAATGGCGAAACTTTAGATAGTATTCGTCAACAATACGATTTAAGTTTGGCGGAAATTCGTGCGCTTAATGGCAACATCAATACGGTTAGGCCAGGACAAACCTTGGTGTTACGCGTAGCAGCCGACAAGATTTCTGGACTATAAGGAAACCATGGCGCTTAACTTCCGCACCCTGCTTGCTGTTTGTGTGATTGGTTTCACCCTGTCTGCGCCAACACAGGCTAATAATCGCAGCGCCCATGCTCTTAGCTTGCACGGACAGCCGGCACTCCCCGCCAACTTCTCGCACTTTCCGTATACCAACCCACAAGCGCCCAAGGGCGGTCGTATGCGGCTGAATGCCATTGGTACTTTTGATAGCCTAAACCCGTTTATTAATCGTGGTGTCTCAGCCGCTGGCATTAGCAATATCTACGATAGCTTAACAACCGCATCTAAAGATGAGCCATTTAGCCGATATGGCCTGCTGGCCAAGCGTATGGAATATGACCCTAATGATGCCTCATGGATTATTTACCACCTGCGCCCCGAAGCACGTTTCCACGATGGCCAACCGGTTCGAGCAGCCGATGTAGTTTTCACCTTCGATTTAATCAAAAGCAAAGGCTCTCCCGGTTATAAGGCTTATTTTGCTGATATCGAAAAGGTTCAAGCGTTAACACCGCTGGCCGTCAAGTTTCACTTTCGCAGTAAAACCAATCGTGAACTACCACTGATTGTGGGTGAGATGAGCATTTTGCCTAAACACTTTTGGCAATCGCGTGAGTTTGACCAAACTAGCCTAACCCCACCCTTAGGCAGTGGCCCTTACCAAATTCACCACGTCGATCCGGGCAAACGTATTAGTTATAAACGCAACCCCGATTATTGGGGCCGTGACTTAGCCGTAAATCGTGGCCGCCATAATGTCGATGACATCACCTATGTTTACTACCGCGATGGCACCGTGGCGTTTGAGGGCTTTAAAGCGGGTCAATACGATGTACGCTTTGAAAACAAAGCCAAAACATGGGCCACTGAATATAACTTCCCTGCCGTTCGTAACGGCCAAGTCCAGCTCATTGAGCAGCGCCATAGCAACCCATCGGGCATGCAAGGCTTTATCTACAACATGCGTCGCCCGCATCTGCAAGACCGCACCGTGCGTAAAGCCATTGCCTTAGCATTTGATTTTGAATGGTCAAACCGAGCGCTGTTTTATTCAGCCTACGAGCGTACCAATAGTTATTTTGAAAACTCTGAGCTAGCCGCCCAAGGCCTGCCCAGCCGACAAGAACTACGACTGCTCAAACCTTGGCAAAGCAGTTTGCCCGAAGCTGTCTTTGGCACAGCGGTTATGGCGCCTGTAAGCCAAGGCGATGGCTATAACCGTGCTGCACTAATTCAAGCTCAGCAGTTGTTAAGAGAAGCCGGCTGGCGTTATTCAAACGGGGCTTTACGTAATGCTGCAGGTGAGCCCTTACGACTGGAAATGATGCTGGTGCAACCTGAGTTCGAACGTATTGTGCACCCCTTTCGACGCAACCTGGCTCGTTTAGGCATTCGTTTAGACATTCGTATTCTGGATGCAGCGCAATATATACAACGTCTACGTCAGTTCGATTTTGACCTAACCGTGACCGGCTTTCCCGCATCAAGTTCGCCCGGCAATGAGCTGTGGAACTTCTGGAGCAGCCAAGCAGCCGACACACCCGGCAGTGGCAACTTAAGCGGGCTGAAATCACCGGCAGTTGATCAGTTAATTAGTGGCATTACCCAAGCCCGTACCCGAGCAGACTTAATCACCAAGGTGCGCGCCCTGGACCGTATTTTACGCGCCGAATGGTTGGTGGTTCCGCACTACCACACCCCGGTTTATCGCATCGCCAGTTGGCAGCGATTTGGCAGACCCGCACAAACGCCGC
>CAMTYC010000102.1:0-6173 GCA_947085865.1 uncultured Moraxellaceae bacterium | reverse complement strand
CTTCTTCTTGGTCTCTGCCGTCGCCAATGGCTATATCGTGGTCTACCACCCTGAATTCTGGGTTGACTTTAAGCTCTTTGGCAGCTTGGCCATGACCTTTATTTTTATCATTTTACAAGGTGTTTGGTTGGTGCGTATTGGCGCCATCAAAGAAGCTAATCAACCTAACGAATAAGCAGGATTGACTATGTGGTATGCCATTATTGCTGAAGACAAGCCAGACACATTAAGCCTGCGTTTAGCAGCCAGACCGGCACATATTGACCGTTTAAAGCAGTTACAAGCTGAAGGACGCTTATTAGTGGCAGGTCCGCACCCAGCTATTGATAGTGAAGATCCGGGCCCAGCCGGCTTTTCTGGCAGTTTGATCATTGCGGAATTTGAGAGTTTGAGCGCGGCACAAGCATTTGCCGATGCTGACCCCTATGTGGCCGCCGGCGTTTATGGTGCTGTTACGGTAAAACCGTTTAAACGTGTCCTGCCCTAAGCCTGATGTATTAGTAATTGGTGCCGGCATTGCCGGCGCCAGTGCTGCTTGGGTCTTAGCAGAGCGCGGTTTACGAGTGATCGTACTGGAGGCGCACGAGCCAGGCCACGGCGGCTCAGGCAATCCTGAAGCATTGTTGTACCCCAAGCTAGTTAAGGCCGCGGACTTAAACGGCAACTTGCATACATTTGCTTACTTGCGCGCGCTCAATGTTTTACAAGACGCTCGCCTGTCTAAACACTTCAAGGCAACGGGGGTGTTGTGTTTACGCGCTCATGATGAGGCTCAGGCCATCATTGATGAGCAGCATCCGTGGTTTCAACAATATGTTTGGCCATTTACTGCTCAGCAGGCCGCAGAATGTGTTGGTATCGATATTTCACATCGAGCCTATTGGCTGCCGCAAGCAGGGGTTATCAACCCACGTGGCCTGCTTAATGCGCTGTTATCTCACCCGTTGATTACACTAAAAAATGGTTTCGAAGTCTTATCGGTTCAAGACAATGGCCAAAACTGGTGTGCTCATAGCGAGCAACAAACACATGAAGCACCCTTTTTGGTTGTGGCTAATGCGGGCGCTGCGCACTGTTTAAAACCCTGTGTTAACTTGCCGATTAAACCTGTGCGCGGTCAAATTTCGTTCTTTGGGTTTGAACAAGGTCCTAAAGTCGCCATTGCCTATGGTGGTTATTTGGCGCCCAGTGGTTCTAATGAGTTCTGTATGGGTGCTACGTTTCAGCGTGGTCGCACCGACTGCAGCCCCAGCACAGAAGATCAAGCCAGTATCCTTAATGCACTGGCTGAGTGGTTGCCGGCGTTGGCTGAAAAACTACCTCATGTTTCTTCTTGGCGGGCACGTGCCAGTATTCGTTGGCAAACACCCGATTACTTGCCATTAGTTGGTGCCTTACCGGACATGACAGCACTGAAACAACACTTAATGGTTAACACCTGGGCGCGTAACCCGCAATGGCCAGTCTATACGCCACAGCGATTACAAGTTTCACTAGCTCATGGATCTAAAGGCTTTAGCCAAGCTTGGGTCGCCGCTCAGATTATTGCCAACAACATCACCGAGCAGCCACAAGGTGAGTTAGACCTGTTTTGCCATGCTTTAAGGCCAGATCGATTTTTACTTAGGCAGTGGCGCCGAGGAAATTTAGCGTAGTGCACAGCGATTAAGTTGCTGCTCATAGTTATTGCTGGTCTCAGCCACCCGACTCGCATAATTCATCAGCCAAGGTTTGCGCTCAAATGTTCGACGAGCAAAGCCACCATTGCCCTCGTGATACGCCAAGTACAAGTGATAAGCATCATTGGGGGCAATACGGTTTAAGCGCACACTGTTGTTGTGGTACCAACCGACAAAGTCGATGGCATCAGCAAAGTTATCCCGCGAGGCAAACCAGCGATTATTGCGGTCAACATAGTCACGCCATGTGCTGTCAATAGCTTGTGCATAACCATAAGCCGAGCTACGTCTTGGGCCTGGAATTAAACCGAAAAAATAGCGCCTTTTTGGGCGTGCTTTAGCGCGATAACTAGACTCATGGAAAATAGTGGCCATCATCACCGGCACTGGAATATCCCACTTAGACTCTGCCTGAATGGCTGGCTGCTTCCATGCTTTTTTCTGAGCAAATACCGAGCAAATATTGGTTGGATTGGCTGGCGGCATAGTGCTACAGCCAGCCAATACCATAACCATCAGTAGCGCCAAAACACGAATCACAAGCCCTGCTCCGTCAAAAATGCGATCAGTGCCGCCTCATCCCAAACTGTGACACCTAATGATTGTGCTTTTTCAAGTTTGGAACCAGCTGCCTCACCAGCAACCACAACTGCCGTTTTAGCCGACACACTGCCACTGACTTTAGCCCCTAAAGAGCGCAATTTATCAGTAGCTTCATCGCGAGTCATATTTGCCAAGGTACCGGTCAATACCCACGTTTGGCCTGCCAATGGCTGTGCCATATCCTGACGCGCCACTTGGTCTTGCCAACGAACACCGGCATCACGTAATGCTTGAATAACTTGTTGATTATGCGGCTCAGACAAAAAGTCTAATATAGCTTTGGCCACTACAGGACCTACATCCGGTGTGGCCAACAAGGCAGCTTCATCCGCGGCCAGTAAAGCATCCAGACTACCGAATTGACCAGCCAGCTGCAGCGCAGTGGTCTCACCGACATCTGGAATACCAAGGGCATATAAGAATCGTGGCAGTGTCGTTTCACGACTGTTGTTAATTGCCGCAACAAGATTATCTGCTGATTTTTCACCCATACGTGGCAGTGTTAATAGTTGCTCTTTACTGAGCTGATAAATATCAGCACTTGAGTGCAGTAGCCCTGCTTCAACTAACAAATCCACCCACTTTTCGCCCAGACCTTCAATGTCCATAGCGCGGCGCGAGGAAAAATGCCGTAACCGCTCTTTACGCTGAGCGGGGCAAAATAGCCCTGCCGTACAACGAACCACTACCTCACCTTCAATTCGTGAAACAGCCGATGCACAAACCGGGCAATGGCTGGGGAACATCACCACTGAGCGCTCATCATGCGCTTCATCATCGACCCGCCCTGTCACTTTGGGGATCACATCACCGGCGCGACGTACAATCACACGGTCGCCTATACGTAAATCAAGACGATGGATTTCATCCATATTATGAAGTGTGGCATTGCTCACCATAACACCACCGACATTAACCGGTGCTAAACGTGCCACTGGCGTAATCGCGCCGGTGCGACCCACCTGAAAGTCCACCGCCAACAACGTCGTGGTTTTTTCTTCGGCCGGGAATTTATAGGCTACCGCCCAACGTGGTGCACGCGACACAAAACCAAGACTTTGCTGGAGACTGCGATCATCAACCTTGATCACCATGCCATCGATATCAAAGTCGAGCTCATTACGTTGGTTTAATAACTGTTGCCAACTGCGCTGAACAAAATCAACGCCATTGCCAGATTGAGCAAGCTCTGAAATACGAAAACCTAACTGCTTTAAAGCTCGCAGAGACAAACTATGTGTTGTTGGCCACGGCATGCCATCAATAGCGGCAATAGCATAGGCATAAAAATCTAACGGGCGTTTAGCGGTAATGCTGGCATCTAACTGACGCAGTGAGCCAGCAGCAGCATTACGTGGATTGGCAAATGGCTTTTCGTTTTGTGCTAACTGGCGTTGATTGAGCTGCTCAAAGCCTGAGCGCGGCATGACCACTTCACCGCGCACCTCTAACAAGATGGGTGGAGTATCACCTTGAAGACGCAGTGGCACCGAGCTAATGGTCCGCACATTCGCGGTAATGTCTTCACCGACTTGACCATCACCGCGGGTAGCGGCTTGTACCAAAACACCGTTTTCGTAACGCAGGCTTACCGCTAAACCGTCAAACTTCGGCTCACAGGCATACGGCACACCAACTGCTAACTGCCAATCAATACGGTCACGTACACGACGATCAAACGCCTGCCAGTCCTCAGCATTAAACACATTATCCAAAGACAACATTGGTACTTGATGCGTCACTGGCGTAAAAGCCGTGTCAGAGCTAGCCCCAACACGTTGTGAAGGAGAGTCAGCAGTGACTAGCTCAGGGTATGCATGCTCAAGCTGCAACAGCTCTTGAAATAAGACGTCATAGTCAGCATCCGGCAAAGCCGGCTCATCTAACACATAATAACGGTAGGCATGATCTTGAAGTTGCTGTCGTAAGACTTGTAGTCGGGTGTTTGCTTGATCTTTAGACATGACGCTCAAGTTTTACCACTTCTTGACGCCACACCTCTAACTGTTCAGCACTGATAATTTTAGTGTGTGAGTCCAATAACTCACCATCTAACTCATTGGCTAAACGACGTGCCGTATCGACCAATAAATCAAAGGCAATTAAGCTTTTATAGCCGGGAATACTCATAAAAAATGTTACACCGGCAATCAGGCTGCGATCCATTTCATCAATATCAAAAGTGCCTGGCTCTACCGCTTGCGCCATGCTAAATAACACTTCACCTCGGCCGGAGGGGCTTTCATGACGGTGAAAAATGTTCATCTCACCAAAACGAAGGCCGTATTGCAACATACAACGCAGTAAGTCGGAGCCAATAAAACCTGAATGATTCGACATCACGTGAATTGAGTAAACACGCTCAACCGTCTCAGGTAATGGCTCGTCAGGAAACATATCGACTTGCTCAAGCGCTTTGACCGGCTCAGCAGCAACTTCCGGAATTATGTCGCTGGCAGTATCTGTCACTGGTGTCGGCTCTACTGCTGGCTCGATCACAGGCTCAACGGGCAGCTCATAACTAGGCTCAGAAGCTGATTCAAAGTTGCTGTTAAAGTCCGAATCTAAGCGCGGCTCTTGCCGAGGTTTTACCCGCACTGAGCCAATAATTTCAGTCGGTTCAGGTGTGTCATCTAAACGCTTGTTTGGTATAGGTTCAATTTTTAAGCGTAAACGTTGTGCCCGTGGTCGCCAGACAAGCACATAAAGTGCGATGGCAATAACACTAATGACAACGATGACAAGTAAGGATTGGGTCATGTCACTGCTCGCTTGAATTCTAGTTTTTTCATTATTGCGATGCCAATGCGGCAGCCTCATCCAAATTAACAGTTACTAAGCGTGATACACCAGGCTCTTGCATAGTAACGCCCATTAATTGCTTGGCCATTTGCATCGCAATTTTGTTGTGAGTAATGTAGATAAATTGCACTTGTTCAGACATTTGTTCAACTAATCGTGCAAAGCGTCCAACGTTAGCATCATCTAACGGAGCGTCAACCTCATCGAGCATACAAAATGGCGCCGGATTGAGCTGAAAAATCGAAAAAACTAACGACAAAGCTGTCAGCGCCTTCTCACCGCCCGACAACAAATGAATGGTTGAGTTACGTTTGCCCGGTGGTCTGGCCATAATCGTCACACCCGCCTCCAGCAAATCATCTCCAGTAAGCTCAAGGTATGCCGAACCACCACCGAATACTTTTGGAAATAATTCCTGCAGGCCAGAATTCACTTTTTCAAAGGTTTCTTTAAACAGCGCTCGTGTTTCGCGATCAATTTTGCGAATGGCGTTTTCCAATGTCTCTAACGCTTCTCGTAGATCAGCATCTTGTTGGTCTAAATACACTTTGCGCTCAGACTGAGTTTGATACTCGTCAATCGCCGCTAAATTGATTGCACCTAAGCGCGCGATACGAACACCAATACGCTCGAGATCCAACTGACAACTATTCTCAGTGATCACCTCTGGCAAGGTGGCTAACAACTCTTCTAAGTTTGCGCCGGCTTCATTTAATTGGTCTTGCTGGGCCTCACGACGAGTCAGTGCCTCTTGCCAGCTCATACGCAAGCTTTGCAACTGCTCACGAATACTTTGCACTTGTTGCTCAGCTCGGGCTTTACCTGCTTCAGCATCACGCAAGCTGGCCTGTATCGCTTCAACCTGATCTCGCACTTCCGCTAATTGTTTTTCAGCTTCAACGTGACGTGCCAGCAAGGTATCCAGATCATCCATACCAGGATCTTCAGGCATGTTCAGCGTCATTACTTGCTCTGCTAAAGTTTCACGGCGCTCTTGCAGGCTTTCAAATTGTTCATCAATACGCTGCAAACCACTGCGCAAACCGGCAGCGCGAGCCTGCAAATTTTGTGACTGCAAGGCCGTTTGAT
>CAMTYC010000101.1:0-18750 GCA_947085865.1 uncultured Moraxellaceae bacterium | reverse complement strand
TTATTCATCAGCAAACCATCAATCATAAGCCGACTACCAAAAGCCGATTCAATCGAGCTGGTCATGGCCACCCAGTGGCCTTGACTGTCGACAATGCTGATCTGGGTAGTGCCAAAACTTTGTAAAGAAGGGTCTGCGGCCAAACGTGGCGCACCTGTGGGTTGTCCCGCTGAGGCCTCTGCCATTGCGCGATCTTTGATTAGCGCAGCGCGTGCACGAATATAGTCATCGCTTAGCAGGCCGGTGACGGGCACAGGCACAAAGGCGGGGTCGGCACTGTATAACTGACGGTCAGCAAAAGCTAGGCGCTGTGCTTCCATCAGACGATGCAGGCTGCTGGCTTCCAAGTCTGTGCGTTGTTGTCGGCCAGGAATAAACCGGCGTAATGGATTGCTAGCATTCGCCTCTGCTTGAAGCCAGATCGCTAAACCTTGCAACACGGTAAATCCACCCGATGGTGGCGGTGCGCTACAGGCTTGCATACGCTGTAACGGAGTGCAAAGCGCGGGAGTTACTAAAGCACGATAGTCTTGCCAGTCTTTCTGGGTGATAACGCTGCCGACAGCACGAAGTTGCTGCACTAAACGCTGACCAACCTGACCCTCATAAAAGTCACGTGGGCCATTTTCTGCCAGCGTTTTAAGTAGCTCGGCATAGGCTGGATTTGTCAGTGTGCTGCCAACCGCTAACGCGTGGCCTTGGTCATCAAAGAAGTACGCCAAACTGGCTTTGTCGCTAGCTAATAATGGATCGTGTTTAATCAACTCATGCAGACGATGCGAAACACTAATCCCTTGCTCGGCATGACGAATGGCAGGAAGTAGAGTCTCTGCCCAACTTAATTTACCCCAACGCTCATGCCCCTGAGCTAACAAATCCACCATGCCCGGCACACCCACTGCGCGAGCTTGTTTTAGTGCTTGAGGGAAGCTCATGGGTTGGCCATCGGCATTCAGAAAGTAGTTTGAGTCTGCCGCTGAGGGTGCGGTTTCACGGCCATCAATTGCAGTGACTTGACCTTGGTAGGCATGAACTAAAAAGCCACCGCCGGCCAGTCCTGATGATTGTGGCTCTACCAGTGCCAATACGGTTTGGGCAGCGATAGCGGCATCCATGGCACTGCCGCCACGTCGCAAGATACTCACAGCGGCTTGTGTGGCTAATGGGTGGGCCGTGACTGCCATGGCTTGTCTGGTCGTGGCCTCGCTGAGCGGATAACGTCCGGAGTCTGCCTCTGGCGCTGTGCGCGCTTGTTGCAGGCTAAGATCGGCGTTAGCGGAAAAGGGCAGTAAACAAAATACCGCACACAAGGTTAAGGCTATTTTCATGGTTGAACCATTCGCTGCACAGCGTCTGAAATCGCTGCATCTAGCGCCTCAGTCATGGCTTTTTGCGCCAGCGCTTTTGTTGTTTTTAAGCCTTGGCAAGAGTAGTTAATTCGCTCGTCTAATCGGTTCATGGCAAAACCACTGGTCCACTGCAGCTGACCTTTTTCATCACGAATGTCGGCGCTGAGAATGATCATAGGCTGGCACTGCGTTTCGCGCACGTCCTTGGCTAAAATCCCAACACGACGAATTGTTAAGCTAAGCTGGCCACGACCATTTTCGCGTAGCGCATTTTGCAGTCGTGGTTGCTGCTGCATTTTGTTTTGCAGCAATTGTTGGCTCACTTGGCTGATGTTGAGTACGCGCTCAATAGCCAGTGCTGCTTGCTCTGGTGTTTGGCTGCGTGGATCGATATCCAGCAACAGACCATAAGCAGGAGCAAGACTGGCCACCGAACTAAAGTGGGTGGCCACCGGTGTGCTGACGTTTGGATTGAACTGTAGGCCATTGAGCTGCTTGATGAGCTGGTCAGGCAAGTTGCCGGTGAAGTGACGTTGCACGATCGGTGCGGAGCTAGGGGTGCTGGTACATGCGGCCAACACAAAACAAGAAATGATCAACAGGGTGCTGCGGGTATAACGCATCAGACATCTCATGGAATTTCAGGGCAGAGCCTGATGTTACCTAGGCTTTGCCCTGAGATGCCAGTGTTGATGTGTTATGTCGACAGATTAAGCCGATTCCACAGTGCTAATGTGGGTTCAGTTTGGTTCATACTGTAAAAGTGTAGGCCGGGTGCGCCGCCATCTAACAGACGTTGACAAAGGTCAGTGACCACGTCTTCACCAAAGCGTTGAATGCTGGCGCTGTCATCACCAAAGCCTGCAATTTGCTTGCGAATCCAACGTGGAATTTCGGCGCCACAAGCATCCGAAAAACGCACTAAATTGGAAAAATTAGTGATCGGCATAATGCCGGGAATGATGGGGATATCACAGCCCATGGCACGCACGCGATCAACATAATGAAAGTAACTGTCGGTATTAAAAAAATACTGAGTAATCGCGCTGTCGGCACCTTCATTTGCTTTCGCTACAAAGTGCTTAAGGTCAGTATTTAAGTCGGCCGACTGTGGGTGGCTTTCAGGATATGCTGCCACCTCAATAGTGAAATGATCACCATGTTGCTCGCGAATAAAGCGCACTAAGTCGGCCGCATACGGCAGCTCGCCTTGGCTAGCGCCCATGCCCGATGGCAGGTCACCGCGCAGGGCAACAATACGATTGATGCCCATGTCGCGATAAAGCTGCAGCAGTTCACCAATCTCTTCGCGGCTGTCACCAATGCAAGACAAATGTGGCGCCACAGCAAAGCCCTGTGCCAAGACATCTTTCACAGTGCCCAAGGTGCGATCACGCGTGGAGCCGCCAGCGCCATAAGTCACTGAGAAAAACTCAGGACCTAAAGCGCCAAGGCGACGCGCCACCTCACGCAACTTTTCCGCACCAACGTCCGTTTTTGCGGGGAAAAACTCAATGCTGAAGTGGCTCATATCAGTACTTGTAACTTTCCGGTTTAAAAGGACCATCCACTGGCACACCAATGTATTCGGCTTGAGCTTGAGTGAGTTTCGTCATTACGCCACCAAAACCGGCAACCATGGCTGCAGCCACTTCTTCATCTAGTTTTTTCGGCAACACTTCGACACGGATCTTGCCTGGCTTTTGATCAGCAGGCAGGTCGGCGAATTTCTCACCATAGAGGTGAATTTGTGCCAATACCTGGTTAGCAAATGAGCCGTCCATAATACGTGATGGGTGACCTGTGGCATTACCCAAATTGACCAAACGACCTTCTGATAACAGGATCAGGTAGTTAGGGTCTGTTGGGTTTGCTTCAGCGCCCGGTGCTGTGCGATAGACTTTGTGTACCTGTGGTTTGATTTCGTCCCACACCCAGTTTTTACGCATAAAAGCAGTGTCGATTTCAGTGTCGAAGTGACCGATATTGCAGACCACGGCACCATTCTTGAGCGCACGCAGCATGGCGGCATCACACACTTTATCGTTGCCAGTGGTGGTAACGATAAGGTCAGTTTCACCTAACAAACGTGCGTTGACGTCTTCATCACGACCGGTAACCACACCATCGTTATAGGCTGAAACTAATTCAAAGCCGTCCATGCACGCTTGCATTGCACAAATCGGATCCACTTCAGTAACACGTACAATCATGCCTTCTTGGCGCAGGGATGCAGCAGAGCCTTTACCCACGTCACCATAACCAATCACCAGCGCACGACGACCCATCAACAGCATGTCGGTGCCACGCTTAATAGCGTCATTGAGTGAGTGGCGGCAGCCGAACTTGTTATCGTTCTTGGACTTCGTCACTGAGTCATTCACATTAATGGCCGGTACTTTCAGTTCGTTCTTGGCAGCCATTTCAATCAGGCGCATCACACCGGTGGTGGTTTCTTCAGTAATGCCATGAATGCTGTCGAGCATTTGTGGGTATTTTTGGTGGATTAGGCCGGTGACATCACCGCCATCATCCAAAATCATATTGGCATCCCAAGGCTTGCCGTCTTTTAAAACGGTTTGCTCGATGCACCACCAGAACTCTTCTTCGGTTTGACCTTTCCATGCAAAAACGGGAACGCCGGCTGCAGCAATGGCAGCAGCAGCATGGTCTTGGGTCGAGAAAATATTGCATGATGACCAGCGTACTTCAGCACCCAAAGCCACCAGTGTTTCAATCAGCACGGCGGTTTGAATGGTCATGTGAATGCAACCAATAATTTTGGCGCCAGCTAACGGTTGAGTTGGGGCGTAACGTGCACGTAAACCCATCAAGGCTGGCATTTCGGCTTCAGCTAAAATGATTTCTTTGCGACCAAAATCAGCCAAAGCAAAGTCACGTACTTTATAGTCGGTAAATGTTGCGATATTTGCGGATGCATTCATGGGAGACTCTCCGAAGCATTAATACGGGCACCGTTAACAATGGACGCGGCTGAGCCTGACGAGTAAACTCGCTGCAGCGCCCCTCAACCGACGGTTATGACGGCCGAGTATAACGACAAAAAACCTAATATCCAAATTTTTTGATGAAGGAATGATGATGCGTAAACTCTGTGTAGTAGCTCTGTTAGCCTGTTCAGCATCTGTCCATGCCAGCACCTTCGGTGTTATTCCTCAAGCCGGCCTTGCCGGTTATGGCGCTACCGTGCAGTGGGGCTTTACGCCTTATTTAGCGGTAACGGCTGGTTATACCGGCGGTGACTTTTCGGTACGTGATGTTGAAACCGATGACGCTACTTACGATGGCGATATTCGTCTGCGTAATCCGCAAGTGTTATTAAATTGGGCACCTTTTGGTGGTCATTTCCGTGTATCGGGTGGCTTGGTGGCGTCTAACTCTGGGTTTGATTTGGTTGCGACAGACATTAAAGATCAGCCTGCTGTTGATCGTGCAGATGTTTCAGCAGAGTTTGCCAATTCGGTAGCGCCAATTTTAACTTTGGGTTTTGAGTCGCCATTACAACAAAAAGGTTTCGGTTATCATTTTAGTGCTGGTGTCATTTATGCAGGTGAGCCATCAAAAATCTCATTCTCTTGCTCATTCCAAGGTGCTCCAAGTAGTGAGGCAGCATGCACTCAATTTGCTGATGATGAACGTCGTAAAATTGAAGATGACTTGAAAAAGTTCCAGTTCTTGCCGGTACTGCAAGCAGGTTTAATTTTTCGGATGTAATGCTGTCCACGACATAGCCTAATTAGGCGTATGCTTAATGTAGGTCAGTCATCAATGAGGCAAAAAATCATGCCAGCAGAACGTACTGAAAAAACCATCTCTGAACTGCGTGACAGCCTGCACAGCTCGTTAGTGGAAGATGCACATCAGCAAGAGGCAAAGCTGGCCTTGGCCAAGCTGGAAACTCAGCTGCAAGGAAAAGCACCAGCCAATTTAGAAGTACTTGAAGATGTGCTGCGCCAATGGGAAGCCGATGTGGAGGTTAACCATCCGGTGCTATCTTCGATTGTGTCAGAAACGCTAAGGCGTTTGGCCGCGATGGGCATATGAGCCTGGCGTGTCGCTCGGGTTGCGGCGCCTGTTGTATTGCGCCCTCGATTACGCAGGCATTACCCAAAATGCCTAAAGGCAAGCCCGCTGGTGTGGCTTGTTTGCACTTGCTCGATGACTTTCGTTGTGAGTTATTTGGCCGCCCAGAACGTCCTAGCTTTTGTAGTAACTTAAAGCCGGCAGTTGATATGTGTGGCAATGATCGAGAACAAGCCATCCGTTGGCTTGGTGCACTGGAGTTAAGCACCCAGCCCGATCTGCCGAGCAGGGTGCACGCCTAACAAAGTTCTCTTATAAACCGGCCGCTGCGCGCAGGGCTTCGGCTTTGTCGGTTTTTTCCCAGGTAAATGTCGTGAAGGTATCTACCTCACCGGTTTTGTCGTTGGTCACTGACACGGTTTCTGGTGTACGACCAAAGTGACCATAAGCTGCTGTGCGCTGATACATCGGGTGCAGCAGGTCTAGCATGCGGGTAATGGCATAGGGGCGCAGGTCGAATACATCACGTACGATCTGCACAATTTTGCTATCACTGATTTTGCCGGTACCAAAGGTGTTGATTGACACCGAAGTCGGCTGCGCTACACCAATGGCGTAAGACACTTGAATCTCGCAACGATCCGCAAGGCCCGCAGCAACAATATTTTTAGCTACATAACGGCCTGCATACGCAGCTGAACGGTCTACTTTTGATGGGTCTTTGCCAGAGAACGCACCACCACCGTGGCGAGCATAACCACCATAAGTATCCACAATAATTTTGCGTCCAGTTAAGCCGCAGTCGCCGACTGGGCCACCAATCACAAACAAGCCCGTTGGGTTGATGTGGAACTGCGTGTCCGCATGTAACCATTCAGCAGGTAATACTGGCTTAATGATGTGTTCCATCACACCTTCGCGCAGATCGGCTAACGAGATGTCTGGATTGTGCTGCGTTGATAACACCACGGCATCCACAGCCACGGGCACACCGTTTTCATAACGGAAAGTAACCTGTGATTTGGCATCAGGACGTAACCAAGCCAATTCACCTGATTTACGTGCTTGTGCTTGGCGCTCGACCAAGCGGTGGGCATAACAAATTGGTGCTGGCATCAGCACATCGGTTTCATTGCTGGCATAACCAAACATCAGACCTTGGTCACCAGCGCCTTGGTCTTCAGGTTTGACACGATCAACGCCCTGCGCAATGTCTGGCGACTGTTTGCCGATAATGTTGATGATGCCGCAAGTATCGCCGTCATAACCTACATCGGAGCTGGTGTAGCCAATATCATTAATGACACCGCGCACTAGGTCTTCAAGATCGACCCAAGCGGACGTGGTGACCTCACCCGCGACAATCGCGACACCGGTTTTCACCATGGTTTCGCAAGCAACACGTGCCTGTTTATCTTGAATCAAAATGGCATCAAGTACGGCATCTGAAATCTGGTCGGCAATCTTATCCGGGTGACCTTCGGAAACTGACTCAGAGGTAAATAAGCTGTATTCGCTCATGATGTAGTCCTAAATTAAGTGTGCAGGTAATGTGGGTTTAGTAAATTCATGAATCTGTACGCGGAAGCCATTGCGTAGCGCTAAGTAGTCAGCGCTGACGGGGGATAAACCGCCTTGGCGCAACCAAGCAATTAACTCGTCGCTATCAAAGCCTAGCCATGCATCACCGCAGGCATCTCGCACCCAATCTTGGTCGTGGGCACAAAGCTCGGTAACAATCAGGCGGCCGTCGTCTTTTAATAGCTGACACAGGCCTGTCAGTAGGCGCTGTGGATTAGGCACATGGTGCAACACCATGTTCATCACAATCACATCCACCAGCGGTAATTTTGGCGGATTCTTACTGTCATCCACGTCGCCTAACGTAAACACAATATTGCTCAGATCAGCCGCGGTGTGCTGGCTGTGCTGCAACATTTCTGGGCTGTTATCTAAGGCAATCACTTGACCGAAGTGTGGGCTGAGCAAGGGCAGTAGGTCACCATCACCGGGACCAACTTCCAAAGCAATGTCGCCACCATGACGAATAGCGCGGCGAGCAACTAAGGGGCCGTATTCTTGAAACTCAGCAATTTGTTCTTGCTGTGTTTTGAATACATCAGCCTGTTCGGCAAAAAAACGGCGTGAGGCCTCGCTACGTAACTGATGAATTTCCTGCAGGCGTAGCTCAATGTCTGAGGGCAGCGGTTGGGCGTCAATTTCAGCTAATAAACGATGTTTGAGCGTGCCTGCCAGCGCACCACTCGGGTCTCGTCGATAAAACACCGTGGTTCGTTCACGTCGGGTGGTGACCAGTCCCGCTTGCAGCAAAATTTTTAAGTGATGGCTGAGCGAGGGTTGTTTGCTATCTATCAAATGACAAAGCTCTTGCACACCAAACGCATCACGCGCCAACAGTCGTAATGTGTGAATTCGAATGGGGTCACCCACGGCGCGCAGCCAAGCGGCAAGCTCGCTAAGGGCTTGATCGACAGGTATTGGGTGTTGTTCAGGTGTGCTCATGGCGGGCAGTGTAACCTGCCCGCATAGCTATATCAATTTTTTTTGATTAAAGAGGATTGGGCGCTGTACGTGTTGCTAGCTCTTCAGGACGGGGCGCTAAACCATAAGCTGGTTTTGTCAAACTATTGTCCAAGCTATTAAAAGCAAATGCCAAATGCTGACCTTCAGAGGTGTGCAGAATATTGCTATCCATCACAATCAGGCTGCCGGGCATAGGCTCCAGCGCTTCTTCACCACCATTTTGATGCGAGAGCATGGCAATGCTTTCTTGCGCTAGCTCATTGTTTGGGCGGCCAACATAGGTTTTGTGTGAGCCAGGCAGAACTTGCAGCGGTGCATGGAAGCGGGAAGGCTGATCGAGCACAACAAAACATTGCACCGCACGCATTTGTGGCATGCCATCTTCGATATGCCAAATTTCAAAGTCAGAGCGCCATTCTTGCTGCTGTCCTTTTAAGGTGGCGTGTGCGTGGGCGCTGGACTGATGTAAATAAACATCGCCGGCTAAGAGATAACGCATTAAGTCGAGCAGCTTGGGGCTGCTGGAAAGCTCTGCAAATGCATCATGCTGTTGGCTTAAGTTGCGAACAACGGTTTGCTTATCTAAGCAAACGGAGCGTGCGGCTAGCAGCTCAATCACTTGTTGGCGGCTTAGAAAGTCATCTAACACTAGGTAGCCATCATCAGCATATTGTTGTGCTTGTTCTGGGTTTAACCATGCGGGACGTTCGCTGTCTTCAGACCAAATAACAGGCTCAAGGCGACGCGCCAATAAATGGTCACTAATGGCGCGTGAAGGGTAAGGATCACGACATAACGAAATCATAATTCCTCCTTTGTTAGTCAGTGGCGGGAGCATAAGCACCATCCGGGCCATGCTTCTCGTCACCACGAAGGGGCGGATTAAAAACGCAGATCATGCGCAGGCGAGTATTGGCACGCAGCAAGTGGCGATCGTGCTTGTCCAGTGCGTACAGCATGCCGGGACGAATAGCGATAGCGGCCTCAGCGGTGGGCTCTGCTTCAGTGCCCGTTAGCGGCACAATCTCACCATCACCTTCAATGCAGTACACCGCTTCTAAGTGATGCTTGTACCAAATATGTGTTTCGGTGCCGGGGTTAATCCATGTTTCATGCATGGAGAACCCCATACCCTCATCACGAGTCAGTAAACGAAAGCTGGACCAGTTGTCACTGTGGACGGCGCGGTCGGACTGCGCAATTTCTTCAAAGTGACGAACAATCATGCAATGGCCTCTTTGGTTAACAAACTTTGATGAGTGGCTTCAGCTTCATCGAGTGCGGCCTGCAAAATATCTAAACCGGCACTCAAGTCTTCTTTGCTAATCGTCAATGCGGGCAGCAGCTTAACTACCTCACCGCGTGGGCCACAGGTTTCAATAATCAGGCCGCGCTTAAAGCAACTAGCACTAACCGCATCAGCATATTCATCTGAAGGTGTTACCAAGCCGCCCACCATGCCGCGTCCACGTACGGTCGAGACAATGCTGAAGTGCTTACGCATCTGAATCAGACGCTGATGCATAAAGCGTCCTTTTTCAATCACAGATTGGGCAAATTCGCCGTTTTGCCAAAACGTATTTAAGGCAGTCGTAGCGGTAACAAAGGCTGGGTTATTGCCACGGAAGGTGCCGTTATGTGCCGACACTTTCCAAATATCCAGCTCAGGCTTCATGAGCACTAAGGCCATTGGTAATCCATAACCAGACAGTGACTTCGACAAGGTAACAATGTCAGGAATAATGCCGGCCTGCTCAAAACTGAAGAAGTCGCCGGTTCGACCGCAGCCCATTTGAATGTCATCAACAATCAGCAGCATATCGTGGCGTTTGCAGAGTGCAGCCAGGCCGCGCAACCACTCGGGTGATGCGGTGTTAATGCCGCCTTCACCTTGAATGGCTTCTACTAGTACCGCTGCAGGATGGTCTAGGCCAGAGCTGGGGTCTTTTAACTGACGCTCAATCATGGCCAATGTGTTGGCATCTTGGCCGTAATAACCGGCGTAAGGCATGAAGCGTGTGTTTTCCAATGCCGTTCCGGTGGCTTCACGGAATTTACGTGAGCCAGTCGCGGCTACTGAGCCGCTGGTGACGCCATGGAAGGCATTGGTAAAGCACAGCACGGTATGACGCTTTTTAACTTGGCGTGCCAGCTTCAGTGCGGCTTCAACGGCGTTGGTGCCGGTAGGGCCGGTGAACTGCAGCTTATAGTCTAGCTTACGCGGCTTTAAAATATTGCGCTCAAACGTTTCAATAAACTCGCGCTTGGCGCAGGTGGCCATATCCAAGCCATGCACAATGCCATCACTGCTTAAGTAATCAATTAACGCAGTTTTGAGCGCATCAGGATTGTGGCCGTAATTCAGCGTGCCCGCGCCAGCAAAAAAGTCGAGATACTTCTGACCATTTTCGTTGGTTAACCAACTGCCCTTGGCTGTTTTGAACACGGTTGGAAAGCTACGGACATAAGACCGAACTTCTGACTCTAAACGATCAAATACTTGTAATGGCATGAGGTGGCTCCTTTATAGATTGATTGTTCGCGGGGGCGAATGGGCCAATACGAAACAGAACTTCATCTTCGTGTCCGGCACCTGAAAAATCAGACGCAGCAAACAGGATCGATGTATTAATGCGGCAGCCAAGGCGTTCGCCTAACTTGCGAAATACGCGTGCTGACGCAATATTGCTGGGTGATACCGTGGTATCGATGTAGCGCACGGCTTGGCAGGCAGGGCGTGCAAGCAATCCACTAATTAAGGTGGCTGCCATGCCGGTGCCGCGATAGGCGCTGGCCGTGACGACTTGCCAAACAAACAGCGTGTCCGGCTGTTGTGGCGGTATATAGGCCGATACATAGGCGACGATGGCGCCGTTGTGTTCAGCCACAATGCTAGTTTGTGAAAAATGCTGAGCTTGAAGCAGATAGGCGTAGCAGGAGTTCAAATCCAGCGGCGGTGAGTTTTTCACCAGCTGGTAAATCGCGGCACCATCCGTCTTACGAGGGGGGCGAAGTATGACTTTTTGCGTGGTCATCTTTAACTCCTGTGTCTATTGCATCAATGGCCAAAATAGCTGATGCATCAATTCTGTCAGCGCCAAACAACTGAACTAAACGCTCAAGTGAAAGTGCAATGGTGGCCTGTTCTAATTCAGGCAATTTGCTTAACTCATTCGCTAAGCGTGTCTGTAAGGGATTCGGCGATTGCTCTACAAAGGCAAGCCCCTGCGCAGTAATACTGATTTGGATCTGACGACGGTCACCGGCATCTCGGCTGCGCTGCACCATGCACTTGGCTTCTAGGCGATCAATAATGCCGACTACCGTGCTGGGACTTAAGTCGATAGCTTGGGCTAATGCCTTTAAGCTCATTGGCCCTTCATTACACAACGCCACCAGCGTCACCAACTGCGGTGTGGTGATGTCTTGAGTACTTTTCAGCATTTTTGAATGAATACTGACAGCACGAATGATGCGGCGTATGTCTCTTAAGATGCGAACCTCGTACGGCGATTTAACCGATGTCGTTTCGTTCATTTAGTGTTATTTCACGAATTAGTTTGAGTACAAATGATTTGTGATGTTAGCATTTGAGTTCAAAATGTCAAATTGTTGAGGGGCTAATGTCCGCGCTGGATTCATTCGTTTTCTTTTTTGCTTTGCTAAATCCCTTCCTATTAAGCCTGTATTTGTTAGATGTCATGGTGCGCCTGCCCATGCGCCAGTTTGTCAGTGTGTTAGCACGTGGTGTGTTAATTGGCGGCTTAGTGTTTTCGTTGTTTGTGGTTAGTGGCGAGGCATTTTTTACTCAGATGCTGCATGTGCAGTTCGCCTCGTTTCAAATTTTCGGTGGCATTTTGTTTTTGCTGGTGGGCATACGGTTCTTTTTTGAAGGGGTTGATGCAATGGGGCAGCTGCGTGGTGACCCTGAGCACATGGCGGGTTCCATTGCCATGCCATTCTTGGTCGGCCCAGCAACGGTATCGGCAGCCATTCTGATGGGGTCGTCGTTGCCATCTGGAGTGGCGTTAGGCATTGTCTGGTTAACACTGACCTTAGTAGTGGTAGGTTTAGCCTTATTAAAGTGGGTTCATGACAGTGTCCGTCATCGTAAAGCGCGGTTGGTTGATCGTTATGTTGAGATCACCGGTCGTGTTTCGGCCTTGGTAATTGGTACCTACGCCATCGAAATGATTGCCGTTGGTGTGCGCCGTTGGATGGCACTCTGATGGATTAACTGCCCATCGGTAATTGCCATGTGCGGTGGCATGGGCGAAAATGCGCGACTCGACCCATACTGGCCCCGCCAACGGAGACCCCCGCATGCCCGCGCAGCCCTTGAATCAACGTCATTTTGCCAATGCTATTCGCGCTTTAGCGATGGACGCCGTTCAAAAAGCGAACTCAGGCCATCCCGGAGCACCTATGGGCATGGCAGATATTGCCGAAGTGCTGTGGCGTCAGGTGATGCGTTACAACCCCAGCAACCCTAACTGGATTAATCGCGATCGCTTTGTATTGTCCAATGGCCATGGCTCCATGCTGCAATACGCTTTGCTGCACTTAACCGGCTTTGATTTGAGTCTCGACGACCTAAAAGCGTTTCGTCAACTGCATAGCAAAACTCCGGGTCACCCAGAATTTGGTTATGCCCCTGGCATTGAAACCACCACAGGCCCATTAGGGCAAGGCATTGCTAATGCCGTGGGCATGGCGTTAGCGGAAAAAACATTAGCAGCTCAGTTCAATCGTGATGGCTTCCCGGTGATTGATCATTACACCTATTGCTTCCTTGGTGATGGTTGCTTGATGGAAGGTATTTCGCATGAAGTGTGTTCTTTGGCAGGCACGTTAGGTCTGGGCAAGCTGATTGCCTATTACGACGACAACGGCATTTCCATTGATGGTGAAGTAGAAGGCTGGTTTACCGACGATACTGTTCAGCGTTTTGAATCGTATGGCTGGCAGGTGATTGGTCCTATTGATGGTCATGATGCAGATGCTATTCGCAGTGCCACACAAGCTGCGCAAGCTGATAGCAAACGCCCAACACTGGTCATTTGCAAAACCGTGATTGGTGCTGGCTCACCCAACAAACAAGGTAAAGAAGACTGCCATGGTGCGCCACTGGGTCATGATGAAATTGCCCTAACACGCCAAGCTTTGGGTTGGACGCACGGGCCATTCGAAATTCCACAAGATATTTATGACGCTTGGGATGCACGCCCGAAAGGTGATGTATTAGAGAAAAACTGGGATGGTTTGTGGTCGTCCTATGCCAAAGCCCACCCTGAGTTGGCGGCTGAGCTCAAGCGTCGTCTGCAAGGTGATTTGCCTGCTAACTTTGTTGAGCAAGCCAATGCGTGGGTGGCTGCTTGTAACGAAAAAGCAGAAACCATTGCATCGCGAAAAGCGTCACAAAATACACTCAACGCCTTTGGCCCATTGTTGCCAGAAATGCTGGGTGGTTCTGCTGATTTGGCCGGCTCAAACTTAACCTTGTGGAAAGGCTGCCGTGGTGTGCAAGATCATGCTGATGGCAACTATGTATTCTACGGTGTGCGTGAGCTTGGTATGAGCGCCATCATGAACGGTGTCGCTTTGCACGGTGGTTTTGTGCCTTATGGCGCCACCTTCCTGATGTTTATGGAATATGCCCGCAATGCTCTGCGCATGGCGGCGCTGATGAAGCAGCGTGCCATTCATGTTTACACCCATGACTCCATTGGTTTGGGCGAAGACGGCCCAACCCACCAGCCGGTTGAGCAATTAGCCAGCTTGCGTCAGACCCCTAATTTAACCTCGTGGCGCCCAGCCGATACGGTAGAAACGGCAGTGGCGTGGCGTGAGGCCTTGTTGCGCAAAGATGGCCCAACTGCACTGGTGTTCTCACGTCAAAACTTGGTACACCAAACTCGCACAGCAGAACAAATCACTCATATCGCCAAGGGTGGTTATGTGCTGCGTGATGCTGACAACGCCAACGTTATTTTGATCTCTGCTGGTTCGGAAGTTTCCTTAGCAATGGCGGCGGCTGATCAGTTAACAGCAGACGGTTTTGCCGTGCGTGTGGTGTCGATGCCATCACCTGATACGTTCTTGAAGCAAGATGCGGCTTACCGTGAATCGGTGTTGCCAACGGCTGTGCGTAAGCGTGTGGCGGTAGAGGCATCTATTACGGACTACTGGTATCGCTTTGTTGGACTTGATGGTGCCGTAGTTGGCATGACCACTTATGGTGAGTCTGCCCCAGCAGGCGACTTGTTCAAGCACTTTGGTATTACCACTGAAGCTGTGGTGGCTGCGGTGAAAGCCTTAACATGAAACGGTTGTCGCCATGAGCTTACGGGTCGCCATTAACGGATTTGGTCGCATCGGTCGTCATGTATTGCGCGCAATGCTAGAGGCCGGTGAACGCCATCCAATTCAGATTGTGGCGATCAATGATCTGGGCGATCCGCAGGCCTTGCTGCATCTTTTAAAGTACGACACCACGCACGGACGTTTTCCGTTTAATGTCAGCCTCGATGATCATGTGCTGCGTGTGGGTGAACAGCGTATTGCGTTTTATTCTGAGCCACACCCAGACAAACTACCTTGGCAGCATTTAGCGGTTGATGTGGTACTGGAGTGTACTGGTGAGTTTCGTGCTTATGCCCAAGCGGAGCGACATCTCAGTGCTGGTGCCGGCCGTGTGGTAATTGGTGCAGCACCGTTTGATACGGCGGACTTAATTGTTGTGATGGGCGTGAATGATCACGAGTTAAACGCTGAGCACCGCATTATTTCTGCCGCCAGTTGCACCTCGCATGCCTTATGCCCGATGTTGCAGGCATTTAATACCTTGACCGGTATTGAGTCGGCACTGATGACCGAAATTCATGCTTATACCTCGGACCAAGTCTTACTGGATCATGTTCATCGGGATTTAAGGCGTGGTCGTGCTGGCGCCCAAAATATGATTCCCACTACGTCGAGCGCTCTTGGTGTAGCGCGCCGTGTGTTTCCGGAGCTGGCGGATCGTTTGGGTGGATATTCGTTACGGGTGCCAACACTTAATGTCGCGGCAATTGATTTGACGGTGCAGATGACTCGCCCGTTATCCATTGATGATCTGCATGATGGCCTGCGTGCGTATGCCGCAGCGAGCAATGGTTTGATGTCGATTAATGATGAGCCACTGGTATCAGCTGATTTCAATCACCGCAGTGAGTCGTTGATTTTAGATTTAACGCAGACCGAGTTAGTGGCCAATCAGGTCAAAGTGTTTGCTTGGTATGACAATGAGTGGGGTTATGCCAATCGTTTGCTGGATTTGTGTGCGGCATTAGCAGAGGTCTCATCCGGAGGGAAAGCCAGGGTGTAAAACTCGCCGTGAACCCGTCCTTGGGGGCTCGCAGACGCCATCCATGGCGTCTGACGGTTTTCCACCCTGGCTTTCCCTCCGAATAGTATTCGGCCAGTGCCGAGTCATAAAACTGATGCTGTCGCTGGCGAGTAGTAGAGTGATGGTGTGGAAGCATCCGAGGCATGGATGCCGAGGTGAGCCCCATGGATGGGTTTGCGCGTCTTCCAGACCATCACTCTACTGCACGCCAAAGCAGGAATATAATTTAAAAATGGAGCTAACAATGACCGTATTAAAAATGAGTGACTTGGATTTGGCCGGTAAGCGAGTGCTGATCCGTGAAGACCTAAACGTGCCGGTAAAGAACGGTGTTATTCGTTCTGATGCGCGTTTAGTGGCCTCGTTGCCAACCATTAAATTAGCGCTGGAAAAAGGCGCAGCGGTGTTGGTTTGCTCGCACTTGGGCCGTCCAGTAGAAGGTGAATTCAGTGAAGAAAACTCGCTGGCACCGGTGGCGGCATGGCTGTCAGAAAAGCTCGGGCAAGCGGTGCCTTTGGTAAAAGATTATCTCGATGGTGTAGACGTAGAGCCGGGTCAGGTCGTGCTGTTAGAAAACGTACGTTTTAATGCCGGTGAAAAGAAAAACCTTGATGCGCTGACACAGAAATATGCAGCCCTTTGTGATGTGTTTGTGATGGATGCCTTTGGTACTGCGCATCGTGCAGAAGGCTCTACACATGGTGTAGCTAAGTTTGCAAAAGTAGCGGCTGCAGGCCCTTTATTGGCGGCTGAATTAGACGCGCTGGGCAAAGCTTTGGGCAACCCTGCACGTCCGATGGCGGCGATTGTGGCCGGCTCAAAGGTTTCAACTAAGTTAGATGTGCTGACGTCATTATCGTCGCTTTGTGATCAATTGATTGTGGGTGGTGGTATTGCCAACACCTTTTTGGCCGCCGCAGGTTATCCTGTCGGCAAATCATTGTGCGAGCATGACCTGATTGATACGGCTAAAGCCATTGCCGCTAAGGTCGATGTGCCGCTACCAACCGATGTGGTAGTGGCTGAAGTCACGGGCCCGATTGAAGATTTTTTTGCCTTTGTGCAAGCAGCAACTCCGGTTGTTAAAGCGGTAGCGGATGTTGGACCAAACGACATGATTTTAGATGTTGGTCCAGAAACGGCAGTACGCTTTGCTGAGTTACTAAAAGCGGCCAAAACCATTTTGTGGAATGGCCCTGTTGGTGTGTTTGAAGTGGATGCGTTTGGTGGTGGCACTAAGGCCTTGAGTTTGGCGATTGCTGAGTCGGAAGCTTTTTCGATAGCGGGCGGTGGTGATACCTTGGCGGCCATTGATAAATACGGTATCGCAGATCGTGTGTCGTATATTTCCACCGGTGGTGGCGCATTTTTAGAGTTTGTTGAAGGCAAAGTATTGCCGGCAGTAGCGGCATTAGAAGCGGCGGCAGCGAAGTAATTATTGTTTTTTAGGAGAACACCATGGCTTTAATCAGCCTGCGTCAATTGTTAGATCACGCCGCCGAGTATGGTTATGGCGTGCCAGCGTTTAACGTCAATAACTTAGAGCAAATGCGCGCCATCATGGAAGCTGCTGCTAAGACTGATTCCCCTGTGATCGTGCAGGCTTCTGCCGGTGCGCGCAAATATGCAGGTGCGCCGTTTCTGCGCCACCTCATCTTGGCGGCCATCGAAGAGTTTCCTCAGATTCCGGTGGTGATGCATCAAGATCACGGAACCAGCCCGGCCATTTGCCAGCGTTCTATTCAACTCGGCTTTAGCTCAGTGATGATGGATGGCTCCTTGGGTGAAGACGGTAAAACCCCAACCAGTTATGAATACAACTCGACGGTGACTCGTCGTGTGGTGGAAATGGCGCATGCCTGTGGTGTGTCGGTTGAAGGTGAAATTGGTTGCCTTGGTTCCTTAGAGACCGGCCTGGCCGGTGAAGAAGATGGTGTCGGTGCCGAAGGTGTACTTGATCACTCTCAGCTACTAACTGACCCAGAAGAAGCTGCACGTTTTGTGCAAGACACCGGTGTGGATGCGTTGGCAATTGCCATCGGTACATCACATGGTGCTTATAAATTTACCCGCCCACCGACTGGCGATATTTTAGCAATTGATCGCATTAAAGAAATTCATGCGCGCATTCCTAATACCCATTTGGTAATGCATGGTTCATCTAGTGTGCCGCAAGACTGGCTGAGCATCATCAATCAGTACGGTGGTGACATTAAAGAGACCTACGGTGTGCCGGTAGAGCAGATTGTTGAAGCCATCAAACACGGTGTCCGTAAGGTTAATATCGATACTGATTTACGCCTGGCATCAACTGGTGCGATTCGTCGTCATATGGCCGAGCACCCATCCGAATTTGACCCGCGCAAATTCTTCAAAGAAACCATGGTGGCTATGCGTGATATCTGTGTTGATCGTTATGAGGCGTTTAATTGCGCAGGCCAGGCCAGCAAGATTCGTCCTTTGTCTTTAGACGTGATGACTGATCGATACGCACGTGGTGAGTTGCGTCAGCAAGTGCAATAAACCGCGTTATTATGTTTTGTGGGCCGGTGGGGGTGACCTCATCGGCCTTTTTTTATGGGCGGAAATCTAAGTTTGACGGATGGACAATAGTTACATTAGTGACTAACATTTGTTCAATAATAATAAAAAGAGGCCATCGTCATGGCATTCCGTTTCTTTCAACTGACGTTGCTCAGTCTCGCCTTGGTTTTGTCCGGCTGTATTTTTGACTCAAATAAATCACGAATCTCGTTAGGCGATGGTCCGACCAATCCACCAGCACCTGATGAGGAAGAGGATGATGACGGTGATGGAAATGGCGATGATGATGGGGAAGTGGAAGCCTCTGGTCGCACACGTTATGCCTTTGCCAATCGTTGTGTGGTGATTCAGTCGGCTGAAAATGACAAGTTCATAGTAGCTAACAATGGCCTATATGGTGCGACAGCAGAGAGTTTTGCCGAGGCCGATGCGTTTTATTTCAAACCCACCAGTCTAGGTGATTACCTGCTGTATAACCGTGCTGGTCAATTAGTGTCGGTAGCGAATGGTGTTGGTATGAATACACTTGCCGCCGCCACCGACAACAATATTTTTACTGTGCGGGTAGCCGGCGACAACACACAGTATGTTCAGCCACCAGTCAAAGATCGTGAACCTACGTTGGCAGAAATCACAGCTTACCGAAGTTTTAACGATCCTAAAGTTAGGGGTGAGTTGTTTACCATAGACTCCGCCGCCAGTAATCAGCGTTTGGGTGTTAATGAGTCAGGTCAGCTAGCGCAGGGCGCGAGTGCTCAGCAATTTAAGCTGCATAAGGCAAAACCTGAGAGTTGTGCAGTGTTTCCCGAAGCGAATAACAATGCAGAGGGTGAGCCCTTTAAAGGCACAACCGACGATGGCCGAGTGTTGGGCATGGCGGAT
>CAMTYC010000100.1:0-9714 GCA_947085865.1 uncultured Moraxellaceae bacterium | reverse complement strand
CTAGCAAGGCGTTATAGTCGATTGATAGTTATGCCATCGTTTTTGGTTTGGGAGAGTTAAACATGAGATTACGTCAGCATGGCATGGTGTTGTTGTTGTCATTGAGCTTCGGCCTAACGGGCGGCACATCGACGGCGATGGCGGCAACTGACTTTGCGGCTATCGTGGAGGCTACAAGTCCATCTGTGGTTAATATCAGTGCGACATCACGTTCGCGCCCAGTCAATAACGTTAATGAAGAGTTTCAGGATTTATTACGTCGTTTTTATGGCATAGAAACTCAGCCAGAATCACCTCGTGCCCGACAATCCTTTGGTTCGGGATTTATTATTAGTAATCAAGGCTATGTACTTACCAATAATCACGTCATTGATGGTGCTGACAGCGTCATGGTGCGCTTAAATGACCGCCGCGAAATTGAAGCAAAAGTAATTGGTACTGATCCACGTACTGATATTGCTTTGCTGAAGATTGATGCCAAGTCGATCAATGCAGTAAAAATTGGCGATCCTAGCCAGCTACGTGTAGGCGAGGCGGTATTAGCTATTGGCTCACCCTTTGGTTTTGATTACTCAGCAACTGCTGGCATTGTGAGTGCTAAATCACGCGCTTTGCCGAGTGAAGCATATGTACCCTTCATTCAAACCGATGTTGCCATTAATCCCGGTAATTCGGGTGGGCCTTTGTTTAATGCCAACGGTGAAGTGATCGGCATTAACTCGCAAATTTACAGCCGTTCTGGTGGTTTTATGGGGGTGTCATTTGCTATCCCTATCGATGTCGCTATGGAAGTTGTTGCTCAGTTGCAGGCTCAAGGCAAAGTCAATCGTGGTTACTTAGGCGTAGCCATTCAGGAAGTAACTAAAAATTTAGCCGATGCCTATGGCTTATCACGCCCTGCGGGTGCATTGATTGCAAATGTTGAGTCTGGCTCACCAGCGGATAAAGCGGGTTTAAAGCAGGGTGATGTTGTGGTCCGTTTTGACAACAAACCCATTAATTTAGCTGCTGAACTGCCTCAGGCGATTGGTCGTGCAACGGTTGGTGAGAGTTATGATCTGAATATCGTGCGTGATCGCAAGCCGGTAATGTTGAAAGTGAAAATCGAGCCAATCCCAGAAGAAGTAGCGCCTGTGGCTGAAGCTGCAACCAAAACACCTGATTTGTCACGCTTAGGTATGACCTTGCGCGATTTACAAGACCGTGAAAAGGCACGCTTAAAATTGGAGGGTGGTGCGCTGGTTATTCGGGTGGTCGCAGGCTCTGGCGCTGACTCTGGTCTTGTTGTCGGTGATGTCATTACGCGTGTTGCTAACAAACCTATTAATACGGCCAGAGAGTTTGTTGCTGAAGTGCGTAAATTGTCAGCAAATGCCACTGTGCCTATTACCGTTAATCGCCGTGGCACCAATATTATTTTGGCGTTGAAATTAGAACCTGAGGATGCCGCACGTTAGGCGATGAGTTTGGGCTTTGACCTTTGGTCGAAGCCCAGCTTTTCAGCTACACTACGCGCCCCTTGCAATACCCTATTGGGTGAGTGGCCGTGACCGATCTCAAGAATATTCGTAATTTCTCCATCATTGCCCACATCGACCATGGCAAGTCGACTTTGGCTGACCGTTTTATTCAAATCTGCGGTGGTCTTCAAGATCGCGAGATGCAAGCTCAGGTGCTTGACTCGATGGATCTTGAGCGAGAGCGCGGCATTACCATCAAAGCGCATTCGGTTACGCTCTATTACACCTCTGAGCGCGATGGTGAGCGTTATCAGCTTAACTTTATTGATACCCCGGGCCATGTTGACTTCTCCTATGAGGTTAGCCGGTCGTTAGCTGCCTGTGAGGGGGCGTTGTTAGTTGTTGATGCAGCCCAAGGCGTGGAAGCACAGTCGGTAGCCAACTGCTATACCGCACTGGATCAGGGCTTAGAAGTATTACCAGTGCTCAATAAAATTGACCTTCCGCAAGCTGAGCCAGAGCGGGTCTGTGAAGAAATTGAAGATATCATTGGCGTGGAAGCGCTTGATGCACCGCAGTGCAGCGCCAAAACAGGCTTAGGCGTGGTTGGCGTGCTCGAAGCCATGATTGAGAAAATCCCAGCTCCGGTAGGTGATCGTGATGCACCGTTGCAGGCGCTGATTATTGACTCTTGGTTTGATAACTACTTAGGTGTGGTGTCATTAGTTCGAGTAAAAAATGGTCGAGTGAAAAAAGGCGATAAAATTCTCGTCAAAAGCACAGGCCAAACTCATATTGTGACTAGTGTTGGTGTGTTTAATCCTAAGCACTCTGAAACCGGCGCATTGGCGGCAGGTGAAGTCGGTTTTGTCATTGCCGGCATCAAGAATATTTTTGGCGCGCCGGTGGGCGATACGCTGACATTGTCTACCACGCCTAATGTCGACATGCTGCCTGGCTTTAAGAAAGTTAAACCACAGGTATATGCTGGCCTGTTCCCTATTTCGTCGGATGATTATGAGCCGTTTCGAGACGCTTTGTCGAAACTGACCCTAAATGACTCAGCGTTATTTTTCGAGCCAGAATCATCCGATGCCTTGGGCTTTGGTTTCCGTTGTGGCTTCTTAGGCATGTTGCACATGGAAATTGTGCAAGAGCGTTTGGAGCGTGAATACAATCTTGACCTGCTGACCACAGCACCAACGGTAATCTACGAGATCGTCACCAAAAAAGGCGAGACGATTTATGTCGATAACCCGTCTCGCTTGCCCGATACCGGCTCAGTAGAAGAGTTTAGAGAGCCAATTGCTGAATGTCATATCCTAGTGCCGCCAGAGTATGTAGGTGATGTCATTAAGCTTTGCCAAGAGCGTCGTGGCATCCAGAAAAATATGTTGTTCCATGGTAAGCAAGTCGCTTTAACCTATGACGTGCCGATGGGTGAGGTGGTGTTAGACTTTTTTGACCGTTTGAAGTCTTGTTCGCGCGGTTATGCCTCACTGGACTATTCTTTTGATCGCTTTGAAGAATCGAGCTTGGCGCGGGTAGATATTTTGATTAATGGCGAGCGAGTTGATGCGTTGGCGATGATTTGTCATACCGAAAACGCGCGTTATCGTGGTGGTGCCATTGTTGAAAAAATGAAAGAGCTTATTCCTCGGCAAATGTTTGATGTGGCAATTCAAGCTGCTATTGGCTCACAAATTATTGCCCGTCAAACCGTTAAAGCGATGCGCAAAGACGTATTGGCTAAATGTTACGGTGGTGATGTGAGCCGTAAACGTAAGCTGCTGGATAAGCAAAAAGAAGGTAAAAAACGCATGAAGACGGTGGGTCGTGTAGAGATTCCACAAGATGCGTTTTTAGCCGTACTGAAAGTGGACAAATAACGAGAGCTTAACGCTTTATGGATATTGATTTTTCCTTGATTCTGACGCTCGCCGTATTGGTTACGGGTGGCCTGTGGTTAATTGACTTGTTGTTGTTTAAACCAGGGCGTAAGCGTCGATTGGCAGCGGCACGAGCAGGGGCTGTGGCTGGCGGGGCAACGCTACCAGCAGAAACTCAGCATCAAATCATGCGCGAGCCATGGCTTTTTGAAACCGCACACAGTTTTTTCCCTGTGTTGCTAGTGGTTTGGTTTTTACGTTCGTTTATTGCTGAACCGTTCACTATCCCATCCGGATCTATGTTGCCTTCACTAGAAGTGGGCGATTATGTCTTGGTAAATAAGTTCAGCTATGGCGTTAAGTTGCCGGTGTTGGGTACCGAAGTGCTGCCGATGAGCAAGCCACAACGTGGCGAAATCATGGTGTTTCGTTATCCCGAACAGCCTTCAATTAACTATATTAAGCGGGTGATTGGCCTACCTGGTGACGACATTATTAGTCGGAATGAAGTGTTGTATGTGAACGGTGTTGAGCTCAGCCGCGAACTATTAACGCAAAACCCAAGCAATGATCCGTGGGAAAAAGTGTATTTAGAATCTGTTGATGGTCGTCAATACACCGTTCGTGAAGAGACTGGCAAATATCCTGCTGGCATGGATTGGCATTACAACGTGCCAGAAGGGCATTACTTCACCATGGGTGATAATCGTGACAACTCCAATGACAGTCGCTTTTGGGGCCCGGTGGCTGAAGAGCTGATTGTCGGTAAGGCATTCTATATCTGGATGCATAAGCGTCCGGGCCTGCATATGCCAAGTTTTCATCGTAACGGTGCCACGCAGTGAATGATGATTTAGCCCGCTTTCAGCGGATTTTGGGCTATCAGTTCAGTGATCTGCAGTGGTTGCAATTAGCACTAACACATCGCAGTGTCTCAGGTCGTCGTAACAACGAACGTCTTGAGTTTCTAGGCGATGCGCTGTTGAATTTTGTGATTGCCGACTGTTTGTATTTACAATTTCCGGATCAAGATGAAGGGCGCTTATCGCGCCTGCGTGCAACCTTAGTTCGTCAAGACAGTTTAGCTATTATCGCGAAGGAATGGTCAGTAGGTGACTTTCTGGTGATGGGCAGTGGTGAGCTACGCACGGGTGGTTTTCGTAAAGAGTCGATCTTGGCCGATACCGTTGAAGCCGTCATTGGTGCTATGCATCGCGATGGCGCTGAATTGAGCCTGATACAAACTTGTATTCGTCGTTGGTTTGGTGATCGCCTACTTAATTTGGAAGCAGGCGACTCGCTCAAAGATGCTAAGAGTCGCCTACAAGAGTGGCTGCAGGCGCGTAAGCGTGAGCTGCCAAGTTATGAGGTGTTGGCGATTACCGGAGAGGCGCATGAACAACAATTTCATGTTGCTTGTCGGGTCAACGAGACACTGACGACTGAAGGCATTGGCGCTAGTCGCCGTATCGCTGAACAACAGGCTGCAGCCCTTGCTTTGGCCACATTACAACCCGTTAAGGAGTCACCATAATGTCCTCTGATGATCCAATCAGCGCTTTTTTTGGCGCTGAAAGTCAGCATGCGGATGATTTCCGTTGCGGCTATGTGGCGATTGTTGGTCGTCCCAATGTTGGTAAGTCGACATTGCTTAATCACCTGTTAGGTCAAAAGCTTTCAATTACCTCGCGTAAGCCGCAAACAACACGTCACCGTATTTTGGGCATTGTTACGCGGGATAAAACACAGGCGATTTATGTTGATACGCCCGGTATTCACGGGGCTGAAAACAAGGCTATTAATCGTTATATGAATCGTGCGGCGACTTCTGCTTTACGTGATGTGGACTTGGTATTGTTTGTGGTTGATGGCACCAAATGGGTGCCAGATGATGAGCTGGTATTAGAGCGCTTGCAGTCAGCAAAAACACCAGTGGTGTTAGTGGTTAATAAAGTCGACAACGTCGACGATAAAGAAAAGTTATTACCGCATATCGACGCTTTAAGTCAGCGTATGGCCTTTGCCAATGTGCTGCCGGTATCTGCGCTTAAAGGTCATAACTTAGATCGTTTGCATGAAGTGGTGTCGACTTACTTGCCGTTCTCGCCGCCTTTTTTTGAAGCGGACCAAATCACCGATAAATCACAACGGTTTTTAGCTGCAGAAATGGTGCGTGAGAAAATCATGCGTCAGTTAGGTGAAGAGATTCCTTATGAGCTGACAGTTGATATTGATGACTTTAAAAAAGAAGGTCGTTTGTTGCGTATTAACGCCACTATTTTAGTTGAGCGTGAAGGCCAGAAAAAAATTGTCATTGGGGAAGGTGGTCAGCGTTTAAAACGTATCGGCACCGAGTCTCGATTAGACATGGAAAAGCTGTTTGGTAATAAAGTCATGCTAACCCTGTGGGTAAAGGTTAAAGGTGGCTGGTCAGATGATGAGCGCGCGCTGAAAAACCTAGGTTATCGGGACGCTTAAAGCAGATGCGCGATGTCAACTGGCAACCAGCGTACTTACTCCATGCACGTGCTTATCGTGAAAGCAGTGTGTTAGCTGATTGGTTTTTGCCAGAGCATGGACGTGTGTCGGCCGTAGTGCGTGGCGCCAGACGCAAAGGCCGCAGTATGCCGGCCTTGTTTCATCCTTTTTTTATTCAGTTATCAGGTAGTGGTGACCTGAAGTCAGTAACACATCATGAACCAGCGGGTGATGCCTTAAACCTCCGTGGTGGCACGTTATTCTCCGGCCTGTACATGAATGAGTTGCTGGTTAGGCTGCTGCCACGCGAACTGCCTGTGCCTGAGTTGTTTGTTGCCTATGGTGGTGCCTTAGGCGCATTGTCTGAGTTAGATGGGCGTGTGATGTCTGATCTCGAGCCTATTTTGCGTCGTTTTGAGCGGCAGTTATTGGAAGCCATGGGGCAGGGCATTGGTGCCCCTGTGCAAGCAGATACACAACAAGCGCTTCAGTCAGATGGCCAATATGTATATTACCCAATGCAGGGGTGGCTGCCGGCCAAGCCAGGACAGCAAGGTTTATGTTTAGGTGCAGACATTCTTGCAGTCGCTGCTGATGATGTTTCCACACCTACCAGGCGGCGTTTGGCTAAGTGGATGTATCGCACAGCGCTAGAGCCGTTATTAGCGGGGCGGCCATTAAAAAGTCGTGATTTATTTGCCTCATTAATGCTTAATTCACAAAGCTCAACACCGTCTAACGAAGCTTAAGGAATCGTGCTTATGTCCGCTAGTCCGCTCTATTTAGGCGTCAATATTGATCATGTCGCTACTTTGCGTCAGGCTCGTGGTACGCGCTATCCAGAGCCTGTTTATGCTGCATTAATTGCCGAAGAGCATGGTGCAGATGGCATTACCGTGCATCCGCGTGAAGATGGTCGACATATTCAAAAACGTGATGTGCGCTTGTTAGCACAGCTGCTGCAAACACGTATGAATCTGGAAATGGCATTAACTGAAGATATGCTGTCTTTTGCAGAAGAAATTAAACCTGCCCATATTTGCCTAGTGCCAGAAAAGCGCGAAGAGCTAACGACTGAAGGTGGCTTAGATGTGGTTGGCGGTTTTGCGCGAGTTCAGGCCGCCTGTCAGCGTTTAGGTCGCCAAGGCATGGATGTGTCGCTGTTTATTGATCCAGAACCAGCCCAAATCGATGCTGCTATTCGTGCTGGAGCCCCAACAATTGAATTGCATACCGGCGCTTATGCAGATGCAGAAACACCAGAGCAAATCGAATTAGAGTTTCAACGTATTCGTTTGGCGGCTGAGTATGCCCATGGCAAAGTGGTAGTTAATGCGGGCCATGGACTGCATTACCACAACACACAGCGTATTGCTGCCTTGCCTCAATTTCATGAACTCAATATTGGCCATGCACTGATTGCTCGGGCCTTGTTTAGCGGCCTAGCTCAAGCCGTCAGTGACATGAAGCAACTCATGCTGACGGCCAGAGATGGTTTGTAGTCTTTAAGGTTGCAATTGAATCGTGCCGTTGACGGAAAGAGTTAGGCGACTCTCGCCAGCGGCCATCTCTTGTACTGGCGCAGACTCTGCATCTGCCATCTTCATCGCGGCCATCATCATTGGTGGGCGTGGATGACCACCGTGACCTGAATTTAAGCTCATATTTACCAACTGATAACTCTTCGCACCCCATGCGCTACGAACGGTATTTGCTTGTTCGCGAAATGCTGCAATTGCTTGTGTGGTGAGAGTTTTCTCAATGGCTTGGCGACTCTCTTCTGAGACTGCGAAGTCAATATGCTGCAACTGCATGCCTTGTTGAAACTGCGCCAACAACTCAGAAGCGGCTTTAAAGTCTTTTGATTCTAGGGTGATTTCGGCTCTTCCTCGCCAGCCATCTAAGCGTTGTTTATCGTTATAAATTGGCCAATTTTGTTGGTTGCCTGTACTCACCTTTACATCGGTATAAGGCTTGGCTTTGCTCATCGCCTCGTTAATGGCCAAGGTTAAATTGCGCGCCAGTCGTGCGGAGTCTTTATCACTTAGCTCAATGCTAAGGCGGGCGCGCAGTATGTCATTGGGTAAAACAGCACTGACACTGGTTTGAAAATCCACACGCTGCATAGGATTGTTGTCGGCAAGCGCAGGGCTAATCACAAGGCTACTAGCGACTATGCAGGGTAGTAACCACAGGGCAGATTTGAGTTTCATAAAAATTTCTCTAAATAAGGTGAATTTGGCGATGCCAGTGACGCATCTCCTCCGTAGAATACGCCGGTTTCCACAAGGGGGATGACATGAGTAACAAACAATCTGCTAAAGCCGCTTTAGCACGTGTGATCTTTTTTAGCCGCTGGCTGCAATTGCCTATGTACTTAGGATTAATTGTGGCCTTAGGTGTGTATTCCTATAAGTTTATGATGAAGTTATTTGTGTTGGTCACCAGCCTAGACACGCTGCAAGAAGATGACATTTTGCTGTACGTGTTATCGCTGATTGACGTGGTGATGATTGCCAATTTATTGGTAATGGTGATTATCGGTGGTTATGAAATTTTTGTGAGCCGCTTGGATATTCAGGACCACTCTGATCAACCCGAGTGGCTGTCTCATGTTGATGCTGGTGTGCTGAAGGTGAAGTTGGGAATGGCGTTAATCACCATTTCATCCATTCACTTATTACGCAGCTTTATTGATGCCAGTAACATCTCCGAACACACGCTGTATTGGGAAGTGGTCATTCATTTGGTGCTGGTGTTTTCGGCAGCTTTTATTGCAGCCACGGATTGGTTAATTCAGGTAAAAGCCAAGCAGTTGGGGCATTATGATCACATCAAGCCAAACCAGCCTGACTAAGTCAGGCTGTGGGCAGTAGGGCTGAGTCTAACCCTACTGTGATGTGTTCATTTTGCTGCAGTAACGGGCGTTTAATCATTGATGGCTTTGCTTGCAGCAGTGCGATGAGCGCTTCTGTTTGCTCTGCCTTGGCCTTGTCGGCATCACTGAGTTGTCGCCAAGTGGTGCCACGCTTGTTGACTAAAACATCCGCTCCCAATGCAGCAAGCCAGCTTTGCAACTGCTCAGCACTGGGCGGTGTTTTCTTAAAGTCTTGAAATGAATAGGCAATGCCCGCTGAATCCAGACGGGCAAATGCTTTTTTCATACTGTCACAGGCTTTAATGCCAGCAATCAATAACATGGGCATTAACCTAAAACGTGCTGCTCACGCAGCAGTTTGAGTACCTGTTCGGCAGCATCGACATTGGATTTAGCCAGTTGTATTGGTGCAATAGCAGGTTCTAGGCCGCGTACACGCAGGCTGCGCTCACCCACCACTTCATCCGCCACAATCACTAATAAGCCGCTGGCTAACAGGGCATCAATTTCAGTGACTTGATCTGCACTCACCACCGCGGTCATTGCGCCGGCATTAAACAATACACGCTCAACAAGCTCAGCTAATTCACGTGCAGCACTGGATTCAATCACGATGCGAATGGCGGGATGACCCAAACGACGCGCACGAAGAGCCGCAGTGACCGCAGGTAGGGTATCAATGGCACTGAGTGCATCGGCAGGGGCATGCACCATGCCGGCACCTAAGGTGACGTTGCTCAAGCGGTCAATCACAATCAGGCTGCCGGTGTTACGGCATTCACTGTAGCGATCAAAGGCTACAGCCTTGGTTAGCTGCACACGACAGAGCGCAATGCCGTTCAGTGGCAAGGTCTCACAGTCATGCTTTTCTAGCGTGTTGACGTCAATTTGATGAATGATTTCGCTGATTTGGCCGGTAGTAAAGGTGGCACCCATCTTAAAGTCATAAATCTTGCCCGGCACTAACGGCTGTTCGTGCATCCACACCATATGCGCTAAGAACGCATGG
>CAMTYC010000099.1:0-7555 GCA_947085865.1 uncultured Moraxellaceae bacterium | reverse complement strand
GTGACTGGAGTTCAGACGTGTGCTCTTCCGATCTTTGTCTGTCAAGCACAACATTCAGATCGAAAATAGGGGATTCCCTTTTGCGCGGGAATCCCTATATCGTCGAACTGCACGTAGTGCAGTTGGATGGTGCGCCCGGCAGGGCTCGAACCTGCGACCCTCGGCTTAGAAGGCCGATGCTCTATCCAGCTGAGCTACGAGCGCGGGTATAAACCATGACCACTCAAGTGGTCGGGGTAGAGGGATTCGAACCCCCGACATCCTGCTCCCAAAGCAGGCGCGCTACCGGACTGCGCTATACCCCGTTCTTGAACAATCACTGCCTAAGCAGCTCGCTTGTCAGCGAGGTGCGCATAATAGTAGTCGCCCGACACTGCGTCAACAACATAGTGCAATTTGCCACAATCAAACGCTTAAAGTTTCAACGCATGATGTAGATACACTGACATATGCGGCCCTTCATGCGAAAATACGCGCTGCACATTAGCTCATAACTTGGAGTTCGCATGTCTGCTCTGCTGCTTGATGGTAAGGCCTTGTCACAAAAAATTGAAATCGACTTGAGCCAACGCGTGGCCACCATCAAAAAGGCCAGTGGCAGAACGCCCATTTTGGCCACCATTTTGGTGGGCGACGACCCCGCCTCTGCCACTTACGTCACCATGAAGGGCAAAGCCTGCCAACGCGTGGGCATGGACTCGATTCGCTTAGAACTGCCCTCCACCACCACAACCGAGCAGTTGCTGGCTGAAATCGACAAGCTGAACCAAAACCCAGACGTGCACGGCATTTTGCTGCAGCACCCAGTGCCAGAACAAATCGACGAGCGCGCGTGTTTTGATGCCATTGCTTTGAATAAAGACGTGGACGGTGTGACCTGCTTAGGTTTTGGCCGCATGGCCATGGGTGAAGCCGCCTACGGCTCGGCCACACCAGCAGGCATTATGAGCCTGCTGCACCACTACAACATTGAACTGGCCGGTAAACACGCCGTGGTGGTTGGCCGCAGCGCCATTTTGGGCAAACCCATGGCGATGATGCTGTTAGGCGCCGACTGCACCGTCACCATCTGCCACTCTCGCACCCAAAACCTGCCCGCCTTCATTGAACAAGCTGACATTGTGGTCGGTGCCGTTGGCCGCCCTGAATTTATTAAAGCCGATTGGATTAAAGATGGTGCGGTAGTTGTTGATGCTGGCTACCACCCCGGTGGTGTCGGTGACATCGAACTCAAACCCCTGGTGAGCCGCGTGTCGGCATGGACGCCCGTACCCGGTGGCGTAGGCCCCATGACCATCGCCACTCTGATGGCGCAGACCGTAGCGGCGGCAGAAGCCCAACTCATCTGATTGGGTGCAGGGAATTAGTGTTGAAAAACACGCCGTGAATACTTCCCTGTAGGCTTGTGCACGCCATCCATGGCGTGCAACAGTTTTTCAACACTAACTCCCTACACCCTTCGAGGGTTGTGCGGCGGCGGCGTGAGACGAATACGAGCGACGGACGTCTGGGCTGGGTGGGTAGGCTGGTGGTAAAACCGTCGGTCGCCACGGATGGCGACCGCGAGCCTACAAGGACGTATTCACGGCGTGTTTTACCACCGGCCTACCCACCCAGACCGAAACCTCAGTCAGCCTTACGCCAACGAATCCCTTCTCGGGAGAATTCTACAGCCACACCCATCTCAGACAGCTTAGCCCGCAGCTCATCCGAACGCTGATAGTCTTTGGCAGCACGCGCCTGCGTAATGTCAGCCACAATCGCCTCTACCTGCGCCACAAAATCAGCATCCCCAGCACCAGCCTGACGGAAGCTATTAGCATCATGCTGCAGCAGCCCTAACAGCCCGCCCAAGCGCTTCAGCAAGTTAGCGTACTGATGCGCGCCGACAGCATCACCGGCCTTGTCACAGCGGTTAGCTTCACGCACCAGCTCGTACAACACCGCCAACGCTTCGGGGGTATTGAAGTCATCGTTCATGGCATCAGCAAAACGGGTCTCGAAGCTAGCCGCATCGGCCGGTTCACCATCAGCAGGCAGTACCAGAGCGCCTAAGGTTGCGTAAAAACGCTCCAAGGCCTGGCGTGCCTGATCCAATGCAGCATCGGAATAATTTAGCGGGCTACGGTAATGGCTAGCGGCAATAAAGAAACGCAGCACTTCGGGGTGATAACTTTTTAGTACTTCTCGAATGGTGAAGAAGTTGTTTAACGACTTCGACATCTTCTCTTCATTCACCTGCACAAAACCCACGTGCATCCAGGTGTTCACATAAGTCTCACCGGTGGCAGCTTCACTTTGTGCAATCTCGTTTTCATGATGCGGGAACTGCAAATCACCACCGCCACCATGAATGTCAAAACCATTGCCTAAGCAGCAAGTGGACATGGCCGAGCACTCAATATGCCAGCCAGGGCGCCCTGCACCCCAAGGGGATTTCCAAAACGGCTCGCCCGGCTTAGCGCTTTTCCACAACACAAAATCCATCGGGTCCGATTTCAGCTCGTCGATTTCCACCCGAGCACCGGCCTGCATGTCTTCTAAATTACGGTTCGACAAGCGGCCATAACGTGGAAAGCTCGACACATCAAAATAGACATCACCGTTTTTGGCGGGATAGGCATGGCCTTTATCCACCAAGGTGTTCACCATGTTCACAATGTCATCAACATGGTCGGTGGCTTTGGGTTCCAGATCAGGCGCCATCACGCCCAAAGCGGCGGCGTCTTCATTCATGGCGGCGATATAACGCTCGGTCAGCGCATTAATCGGCTCATTATTCTCGTTGGCACGGCGAATAATTTTGTCGTCAATGTCGGTGATGTTGCGGACGTATTTCACTTCATAACCACTGTGGCGCAACCAACGCACGATGACGTCAAACGACACCATGACGCGGGCGTGACCAATGTGGCAGTAGTCATAAACCGTCATGCCACAGACATACAAACCCACTTTGCCCGCAACGCGCGGAACAAACACCGACTTAGCGCGAGTCTCGGAGTTATAAACGACTAACTCACTCATGCCCCCGCTCCTGCTTTAGCCCAGGAGTCACGCAAGGTCACGGTGCGGTTAAACACCAACTGACCCGGTTTGCTGTCGATCGGGTCAGCAAAGAAATACCCTTCGCGTTCGAACTGATAACGACCACTGGCGGTAGCCAATGATGGCTCCACACGTGCATCCGTCAGCACCGTCAGTGATTCTGGATTGATAAAGCTGGTGAAGTCGGCATCGTTGCGATCGGGTGCGGCGTCGTTAAACAGACGGTCGTACAAACGAATTTCGGCTGGCAAGGAATGGCTAGCGGATACCCAATGCACCACACCTTTCACTTTACGACCTTCGGGGTTCACACCCAAGGTGGCGAGATCAACATGGCAATGCAGTTCAACCACTTCACCGGCATCGTTTTTAATCACCTCGTCGCAACGAATGACGTAGGCATTACGCAAACGAACTTCACCGCCAGGAATCAAACGCTTAAAGCCTTTTGGTGGCACTTCTTCAAAGTCACTGCGATCAATATAAATTTCGCGAGTAAACGGCAGTTCGCGCTGACCCATGTCGACGTTCGGGTGGGCCGCGGCTTGCAGACGCTCGTCATGACCTTCCGCAATATTGGTCAACACCACTTTTAACGGACGCAACACGGCCATGGCGCGTGGTGCGGTGTGTTCTAAGTGTTCACGAATACAAAATTCTAGCAGCGACATATCGACAATGCCTTCGGCTTTGCTAATGCCAATGCGGTCGCAGAAATCACGAATCGATTCTGGTGTGTAACCACGGCGGCGCAAACCGGCAATCGTTGGCATGCGGGGGTCATCCCAACCGCTCACCAAACCCTGATCCACTAACGCTTTTAATTTACGCTTGCTGGTTACGGTGTAGTTTAAGTTCAGACGCGAAAACTCGATTTGTTGTGGGTGTGGCAGGCTGGGCAAGTTATCCAGTAGCCAGTCATACAACGGGCGATGCGCTTCAAATTCCAATGTGCACAGTGAGTGCGTAATGCCTTCTAACGCATCCGAAATGGGATGGGTGTAGTCATACATTGGGTAGATGCACCAGTTATCACCGGTTTGGTGATGCGATACATGGCGCACACGATACAAAATCGGGTCACGCAAGTTGATGTTGCCCGAGGCCATGTCGATTTTGGCACGCAGCACATGTTCGCCATCGGCAAACTCACCGGCGCGCATGCGGCGGAACAAATCTAGGTTCTCTTCCACCGAACGATTACGGAATGGCGACTCAACACCGGCCTGTGTTAATGAACCACGATTAGCACGAATGTCGTCGGATGACTGCGAGTCAACATAGGCTTTACCGGCTTGAATCAGCTCAACCGCAAAGTCGTGCAGCTGTTCAAAATAGCTGGAGGCATAACGAATATCGCCCTGCCACTGGAAACCTAACCAGTTCACATCACGGGTAATGGCGTCGATGTATTCCTGCGATTCTTTTTCTGGATTGGTGTCATCAAAACGCAGATTACACAGCCCCGCGCCTTCTTGCGCCACGCCAAAATTCAGGCAAATGGATTTGGCATGACCAATGTGCAAATAACCATTGGGCTCTGGCGGAAAACGGGTAACTAGCTGGCTGCATTTGCCGCTGTCTAAATCGCTGACGATGCGGGTACGAATAAAGTCTTTAGGTTCGATCATAGTCTTTCGATTTGCGCAGGATTGAGGCATGACAGGGGACGAATCGCGCCCTATCATGTGCAAGGTTAAAAACGAGCAGTGTACCTTGCCGATCAGGACAGGCTCAACCGCAACACTACGACAATATAGGAAGACACGCATGAAAGTTGCTCTGAACACCAATCAAGGCCGTATCGAAATCGAATTAAACGCCGAAAAAGCGCCCAAGAGCGTAGCTAACTTTGTCGACTACGTACGCAGCGGTCATTACGACGGCACGATTTTTCATCGCGTGATTGATGGTTTCATGATTCAAGGCGGTGGTTTTGATGCAGACATGAACCAAAAATCTGTTAAAGCGCCGATTCAAAACGAAGCCGACAACGGCCTGAAAAACGACCTAGGCACCATCGCCATGGCGCGTACTAACGACCCACACTCTGCCACTGCGCAATTCTTTATTAACATCAGCAACAACGCGTTTTTGAACCACAGCGCCAAAACACCACAAGGCTGGGGTTATGCCGTGTTTGGTAAAGTCACTGCCGGTGATGACGTGATTGCCGCTATCAAAGCCGTGCCAACCGGCAGCCGTGGTTTTCACCAAGACGTGCCGCGCACCAATATTGTGATTGAAAGCGCCGAAGTGATTTCGGAGTAATCAGCTTGAGCACCACGCTGCTGTTATCAGACGTACATTTAAGCCCGGATTTGCCGCGCTGCACGGCCGGTTTGTTAGCCCTGTTAACTAAGCTGCCGAGTGACTGCTCGGCGGTTTATGTGCTGGGTGATTTATTCGAAGTGTGGATTGGTGACGATCAGCAATCGGGCTATTTGGACGGCTTGTATGCCGCTTTTAAGGCGGTAAGTGAGCGTGGTGTTGAGTTGGTGTTTTGCCATGGTAACCGCAACTTCTTACTGGGCAAGGGTGCGGCCGATGGCCAAGATTTTGCCAGTCGTTGTGGCGGTCGCCTGATGGCGGAACAAGAGCTAGTGAATCTGCATGGTCATCCGGTGTTGTTAATGCACGGTGATCAGCTTTGCACACAAGACGCGCCGTTTATGGCCTTCCGTGCGCAATCTCGCAGTGATGCCTGGCAAAACGGCATGTTGTCGCAGCCTTTAGAGCAGCGCCAAATGATTGCCGATATGTGGCGTATGCAAAGCAAACAAGCCAATAGCAACAAGCCTGAAAACATTATGGATGTCACCCCAGATGAAGTGGTGCGTGTGCTGACCGAGGCTGGTTGCAACACCCTGCTGCACGGCCACACCCATCGTCCTGGACGACATCCGGTGGCGCTAGGCAGCACAACAGGCGAACGTATTGTGCTGGGCGACTGGCGTGAAGACGAAGGCATCGCTGTGATTGCTTGGGCCGATGCTGATGGCATTCGGCTGCAGGACTACTCATTTTAAAAGCAGCATTTTAAAAGCAGCGCTCTAAAAGCGCTTGCGATACACCGACAGCACAAACGAGGCTTTAGTGTTCAGTGCTGTTTGCTGAGCTAAGGCTTCTCGTTTGGCTGGTTGTGCTTTCCAAGCATAAGGCGTCATGTCCATCAGCTGAATTAATGCCGCCGAGTCCAAATTTAAATCCTGCGTGATACGTTGCTGCTGCACTAACTCAAACTGCTCATCGAGTGGCTGCATACGTTGCATGGGCTCATGTGCTTTAACTTCGCCAAACAACGCTTCGCGAAACGACCACAAATGATCTTCGGCAGGAATGGCCACCACCAAATGGCCATTGCTGGTTAACACGCGCTGAATTTCATCAAGTGGAATCGGGCTAAACAAGCTGCTAACCAAGTTAACACTGTCATCTTCTAGCGGCAGCGCAATGGCACTGCCCACCAACCACACCACCTGCTTAATGCTATTAGCCGCGGTAAAAATGGCTGGTTTGGCGATATCAATGCCGGCCACCGAGGCGCAAATGGGTGTTAATGCTTGAGTGTAATAACCTTCGCCACAGCCAATATCCAATGCGCGCAGCGGCTTTAGGGCGGCCACACAGTCAGCAAACGCTTGCCGCAACACTTGATAATGCCCAGCTGATAAAAACGCCCGTCGTGCCGCCACACTCAATGCCGTGTCGCCCGGCGTCAGGCTTTTTTTCTGCTGCACTAACAACAGGTTTAAATAACCCTGACGAGCCACATCAAAACTATGGCCATTGCTACAGGCCCAGACGCGATTGCGCCAAAAAGGCAGCTCGGCACTGTGTTCTTGTGCGCTTAAAAGTTCGGAACAGACAGGGCAACGCAACACATCTAATAAATGTGTCATAACACCACCGCCACAGCTTGGCGTGGCAGGCCGCTATGAAAGCGCAGCTCATCATCTGGCGTCATAATCAGCTCACGCTCTTGTTCACGGAAAAAGGCAATTCGGGCATCAATGTTTTCACCGGCATAGAGCCTGGCCAGCTCTAGGTACATTTCAAAGTGACGCGATTCTGAGCGCAGCAGGTATTCGTAATAACGCTTTAATTCATCGTCTAAAAACGGCGCGATGGCGGCAAAGCGTTCACAAGAGCGCGCTTCGACAAAGGCGCCAATAATCATCAGGTCCACTAAATGACCGGGTTCGCTGGTGCGCACATACTGACGCATGCCATGGGCATAACGCGAGGCGGTCACCGCTTCCCAAGTGATGCCACGGCGAGTTAACAACTCACGTACCTGCTCATAATGCAGTAATTCTTCCCGTGCCAACTGCGCCAAATAGACTTGCAACTCGTCATGGAAGCCATAACGAAACAGCAGATTCATAGCGGTGCCAGCGGCTTTTTTCTCGCAATTAGCATGGTCGCGCAGCAGTAGCGGAATATCTTTTAACGCCTCGTCTATCCAGGCTTGTGGTGTGGCACAGGGCAAAAAGTCATGAACAGC
>CAMTYC010000098.1:0-8995 GCA_947085865.1 uncultured Moraxellaceae bacterium | reverse complement strand
TTGGACGTGATACACTGTCAGTTGGCAGTTGCCGATTAGCGGATGCGAGCGTCGAAAAGGCTCACTTAACTTATAAATGCAGAGGTTTTATATGAATCACGCAATCAAAATGACCGCTTTAGCGGTGTTCGCCGCGTCATTTGCTGTTCCAGCGTTGGCCAATAAGTCTAATGAATTAGATCTCTATGTTGATTCTGAAACACAATCACTTTTTTCTCAGCCTGGCCCAGGTCGCGTTAAGTTAGGCACTTTCCAACCAGTTGATGCTAAAGCCCAAGCAAAAGCCAAAGATGCTGGTATTGCTACTTCAAAAGGCGGTTTAGAAATTAAATCAGCAGATGGTAACTACTCCGCTAAATTAGGTGCTCGTGTTCACTTTGATGCTAATTATGTTATTGATGAAGACGATTTAACAGCTGCGCAACAAGACCGAAATAGCACTTTAGACTTCCGTCGTGCACGTTTGTCGCTATCTGGTAAGGTTTATAACTGGGAATACTTATTTGAGAACGATTTTGCAGGACAAGATACAACTAACAGAGCTGGATTTCGTGATGTTTGGCTGGGTACACATGTTAAAGGCAATCGTATTCGTATTGGTCAAGCAAAACCATTTCGCGGCATGGAAGAGTTAACGAGCTCTAACTCTTTGACATTTATGGAGCGTCCATTTGCAACAGCAAATGGTATTTACCAGCGCCAACGTACACTCGGTTTGTTTGTTAACAACTATCTTGATGATAGTCGAGTTGGTTATGGCTTATCTGTGTACAACAATAAGGCTGGTTTTGAGCAAACAAGTGGTGGTGCAGTTCAGCCACAAGGTCAGGCATTAGGATATAACGGCCGCGTTTTTGTATTGCCTATTAAGTCAGCAGAAAGTGATTTGCATGTTGCGTTTAGTGCGAGTCAAGATGGTGCAGGTGATGCTTCAGATAATGCGGCACCACCTGAAGTTACTGGTATTGCACTTCAGCCCCGCACTACCCGTAATGGCCAGTTACGCCCCACCGTTGTTGGTGCAACTCAAGGCTTTGACAAACAAACTACTTATGCAGGCGAGCTAGCCTATCGTGTTGGTAGATTTACTGCGCAAGGTGAATATGCCTTGGCCAACTTTACTGATTCGGTAGTTGCAGGTCAGGCAGATGAAGACGTTGAAACAGGTTATATTCAACTTAGTTATTTTTTAACCGACCATGCTAAGCGCTATAGCACAACTCGCGGTGCTTTCGACGGCCCTAGCGTGAAGTCAGGTTCAGGTGCAATTGAATTGAAAGCACGATATGACTTCATTAAAAATACTGACAGAGACAATCGTGAAGCGTCTGGTTATGCCGTTGGTGTAAACTATTATGTTTCTCCAAATGTGCGTTTTATGGTTGAGTATCATGACGGTGAGGCAAGTGGCGCAAGCGGTACACCTAATGATGCAAAATTCCAAGTTGTTACTGCACGTGCACAGCTGAACTTCTAAGCCCTGCTTACGAGTTAACAGCTAAACAACAGGGGCCAAATGGCCCCTGTTGTTTTTTTGCATGCGCTTTTCCGTTTCAAGGCAGAGGCTGTGCGTGGTAACATTCTGTCCCGTCGTTGTCGTGGCGCTGCCGTGCCCTTTGTTCAGCCAAACTGCCTGGATTATTCATGACCAAGTTTATTTTTGTCACTGGTGGTGTCGTGTCCTCATTGGGCAAGGGCATCTCTGCCGCTTCATTGGCTGCCTTGTTAGAAGGCCGTGGGTTATCTGTCACGCTGATCAAAATGGATCCCTACATTAATGTAGATCCTGGCACCATGAGTCCGTATCAGCATGGCGAAGTGTTTGTTACCGCCGACGGTGCTGAGACTGACCTTGATTTAGGCTATTACGAGCGCTTTTTGCGTCATACCAAAATGACCAAAAAGAACAACTTTACCTCGGGCCGAATTTATTTAGATGTCATCCAAAAAGAGCGCCGTGGCGACTACTTGGGTGGTACAGTGCAAGTTATTCCGCATATTACTGATGCCATTAAGCAGCGTGTGCGCGAAGGCGCACGCGGCATGGACGTGGCGATTGTCGAGATTGGTGGTACCGCCGGTGACATTGAGTCGCAGCCATTTATGGAAGCGGTGCGCCAGTTGCGTATTGAGCTGGGTTATCAGGGCTCACTGCTGATGCACCTGACCTTGATTCCTTATATTGCTTCCGCTGGTGAGCATAAAACCAAGCCAACACAACACTCGGTTAAAGAGTTGCGCTCCATTGGTTTGCAGCCCGATGTTTTAATTTGCCGTTCTGAGCATCAAGTCCCTAATGATGCCAAACGTAAAATTTCGCTATTTACCAATGTGGATGAGCGCGCAGTAATTATTGCTGAAGACGCCAAAAGCATTTATCAAATTCCACGCCGATTCCATGAGCAAGGTTTAGATGATCTTGTAGTTGAGCGCTTGGGTTTAACTGCGCCAGCCGTAGAGTTAAGTGATTGGGATTCAGTTGTTGATGGCTTATTGAACCCCGAGCGCGAAGTGAATATCGCTATGGTCGGCAAATACGTTGAGCTTATTGATGCGTATAAGTCGATTAACGAAGCGCTGTTGCATGCCGGCATTAAGAACAAGTCCAAGGTCCGTATTAATTACATTGATGCGGAAACCATCGAGCAGTTAGGCACGGCGGTGTTGGCGAATGCTGATGCTATTTTGGTGCCAGGTGGTTTTGGTGATCGTGGCACTGAGGGCAAAATTGCCACCGTGCGTTATGCTCGTGAAAACAAAGTTCCTTATTTAGGTATTTGTTTAGGTATGCAGGTGGCTGTCATTGAATATGCGCGTAATGTCGCTGGTATTAGTGGCGCTTACTCAAGTGAGTTCGACCCAAACTGCGAGCATCCGGTGATTGGCTTGATTACTGAGTGGATGACTGAAGAGGGACAGGTTGAGCGTCGTAATGCCAACTCTGACTTAGGCGGTACTATGCGTTTAGGTGCTCAACTTTGTCATTTGACGGTTGGCTCGCTGGCTCATCAAGCCTATGGTGAAGTTGATATTACTGAGCGCCATCGTCATCGTTATGAAGTGAATAACCAGTACTTGCCTCAGCTTGAAGCGGCTGGTTTGCGGATTGCAGGTAAAAGTGCTGATAATTCCTTGGTTGAAATGGTGGAAATTCCGGATCATCCTTGGTTTGTGGCGTGTCAATTCCATCCAGAGTTCACTAGTTCTCCAAGAGATGGGCACCCACTGTTTTCTGCGTTTGTGCAGGCCGCACTCACGCATGCAGGCAAATAATCATAATAATTTGAAATAAGGGAATGCCAACAATGTCGACACAAAAAACCGTGATGGTGGGTGATATTGAGATTAACAACACCCGTCCGTTTGTTTTATTTGGTGGCATGAATGTGCTGGAGTCGCGCGATCTGGCCATGCAAATTTGCGAAAGCTACGTCACTATTACGCAAAAGTTAGGCATTCCTTATGTATTTAAAGCTTCTTTTGATAAGGCTAATCGCTCATCTGTGTCGTCCTATCGTGGGCCAGGCATGGACGAAGGCCTAAAGATTTTCGAAGAGATTAAGAAAACATTTAATGTGCCGATTATTACCGACGTGCATGAGCCTTATCAGTGTGCACCAGTCGCTGAAGTAGCAGACATTATTCAGTTGCCAGCATTTTTGTCGCGCCAAACAGACTTAGTTGTTGCCATGGCCAAGACAGACGCCGTGATTAATATCAAAAAAGCTCAGTTTTTGGCGCCAAAGGAAATGGGGCACATCCTGTCTAAGTTTGAAGAGGCGGGTAACGACAAGCTTATTTTATGTGAGCGCGGCTCATCATTTGGTTATAACAATTTAGTGGTTGATATGCTGGGCTTCGGTGTGATGAAGCAATTTAACTACCCGGTATTTTTTGATGTAACCCATGCCCTGCAAATGCCGGGTGGTCTGCCGAATGCCGCGGGCGGTCGCCGCGCTCAAGTGACTGAGCTGGCCTTGGCCGGCATGTCACAAAAACTAGCAGGCTTATTTTTAGAAGCTCACCCTGAGCCTGAAAAAGCGAAGTGTGATGGTCCATGTGCCTTACGTTTGTCTCAGCTTGAAGCGTTTTTAAGCCAAGTGAAAGCAGTAGATGATCTGGTCAAAAATCTACCTGAATTAGACACACATTAAGTAAATGAATGGCCCAATGTGACGGGCCATTTTTGATTATTAAACTGGAGAAGTGAGCATGGCGATCATCGTCGATATTCGCGGACGCGAAATTATGGATTCTCGTGGTAACCCCACGGTAGAAGCTGATGTCGTTTTAGATAATGGCATCATGGGTCGTGCTACCGCACCAAGTGGTGCGTCGACAGGTTCACGTGAAGCTTTGGAGCTTCGTGACGGCGATAAAGCACGTTATTTGGGCAAAGGTGTTTTAAATGCCGTTGCCAATATCAATGGTGATATTCGTGAGCTATTAGTTGGTAAAAGTGTGTTTGATCAATCAGCATTGGATCACGCCATGATTGACCTAGATGGCACAGAGACTAAGTCCAAGCTGGGTGCTAATGCGATTTTGGCGGTGTCGCTGGCCATTGCTAAAGCTGCTGCACAAGCGAAAGGCCAGCCCTTGTATGCCTATATTGCCTCTTTGCGTGGGCAAGAACACTTCACCATGCCAGTGCCAATGATGAACATCATCAATGGTGGTGAGCACGCGGATAACACCGTCGATATTCAAGAATTCATGATTGAGCCTGTAGGCTTTACCTCATTTGCTGAGGCGTTGCGTTGTGGCGCCGAGATTTTCCATGCCCTGAAAGGTGTGCTGAAAAAGCGTGGTCTGAATACGGCTGTGGGTGATGAAGGTGGTTTTGCGCCGAACTTAAGCAGCAACGAAGAAGCGCTACAAGTGATTGTTGAAGCCATTGCCATTGCTGGTTATAAAGCTGGTGAAAATGTCATGTTGGCCTTGGACTGTGCGTCCAGTGAGTTCTATCACGATGGCAAGTATGTGCTGGAAGGCGAAGGTAATAAATCATTCACTTCAGCTGAGTTTGTGGATTACTTGGCTGGCCTATGTGATCGCTACCCTATCATTTCAATTGAAGATGGTTTAGACGAGTCCGATTGGGCTGGTTGGAAAATTCTGACGGAAAAGCTGGGTCATCGCGTGCAGTTGGTAGGTGATGACTTGTTTGTGACCAACCCTAAGATCTTGCAAAAAGGTATTGATCAAGGCGTTGGCAACTCGATTTTGATTAAGTTCAACCAAATTGGTTCATTGACCGAAACCTTGGACGCGATTTACTTAGCGAAAGAAAATGGCTACACCACGGTGATTTCGCATCGCTCAGGTGAAACGGAAGATGCCACCATTGCTGACTTAGCAGTGGCGACTGCAGCGGGTCAAATCAAGACCGGTTCATTGTGCCGTTCGGACCGTGTGGCTAAGTACAACCAATTACTACGTATTGAGCAGGAGTTGGACTACAGCGCACCTTATCGTGGTAAAGCTGAGTTTAAGGGACTGAACTAAGTATGACAGAGGCCAGTCAGAGCGGGCGTTTATGGCTATGGCTGGCCGCTGCAGTCTTCCTGATCTTGCAAGGCAAGCTTTGGTTCGGCGAGGGCGGCATTATGGCCGTGCACCGGATCAAAGAGGCCGTTGCAACCCAACATGCTGAAAACCAAGTGCTGAAACAGCGTAATGATGTGCTGGAAGCCGAAGTGCTAGATCTTAAAACCGGTAAAGAAGCCATCGAAGAGCGTGCTCGACTAGATTTGGGCATGATTCGAGATGACGAAACATTTTACTTAATTACCGGCAAAGCTTTGTCGGGCTCAGCCTCCTCGAACGCGGCACCACCTGCGGAGACACCTTAAGTTGAGTGTTTATGCGGTAGTACCTGCCGCAGGTGCAGGCAAGCGGTTTGGTGCAGCCAAACCTAAGCAATATCTTGATCTGGCTGGCCTCACCATTCAGCAGCACACCATTAATACCTTAACGTCATTGCCAGAAATTCATCGAGTTATGTTGGTTGTCGCTGCAGATGATGAGCGCGCTCAGAAACTACCCTATCAGCATTCAGATAAATTGGCGTTTGTGGCCGGCGGTGCCGAGCGCATGGACTCTGTCTTAGCCGGCTTATTAGCGTTGCAGGCTAGTGGTGCGCAGGCTGATGATTGGGTATTGGTCCATGATGTTGCAAGGCCACTCGTGCGTGCCGACGATGTGCGCAAGCTGTTAAAAGCCATCACTGGGCACGCCGTTGGGGGTTTGTTGGCTAACCCAGTGCGTGACACCATGAAGCGCGCTAATACGCAGAATGCGGTAGACCATACCGTGACTCGTGAAGGCCTTTGGCATGCCTTAACACCGCAGGCATTTCGTTTGAATGCGTTGATAAGCGCTTTACAGCAAGCACAAGCCGATGCTGTGTTGGTCACTGATGAAGCCTCCGCGATGGAGCGCCTTGGGTTGCAACCGCTGTTGGTGGAAGGCGCACGTGATAATTTAAAAATTACCTATTTTGACTATTTGGCATTAGCGCATGCATTACTTCAGGCGCGGTCCAGCGTAAGTACCAACCTAGAGGATGGCAAATGACGGTTTCTCAGCTTGGGCCTCGCATTGGCCATGGCATTGATGTGCATCGCTTCGGTGATGGTGACGCTATCGTGTTGGGCGGTGTGCGAATTGCCCATAACCAAGGCTTAGTCGCACACTCTGATGGTGACGTGGTATTGCATGCCTTAGCGGATGCTCTTTTAGGCGCACTAGCTTTAGGTGATATTGGTAAGCATTTTCCCGATACCGATGCGCAATATGCTAATGCGGATAGTCGTGTTTTGTTGCGCCATGTGATGACGCTGATCAGCCAAGCCGGTTATCAAATTGCTAATGTCGATATCACCGTGTTAGCGCAACAGCCTCGCTTAGCGCCACATATCGAGGCCATGCGTAGCTGTATTGCGAGTGATTTGAATGCAACCGCGGCTCAAGTCAGTGTGAAAGCAACCACCACTGAAAAACTCGGTTTTGTTGGGCGAGGTGAAGGTATTGAGGCGCATGCTGTTGTTTTGTTGTGGCCGAGCGCATGACAACACTAACGCCGGGTTCATTTTTGTCGCCTTGGGGCCAGCCTGTAGCAACTGCGCAATTAAAAGCAGTGGCTGAAGACTTTCAGGTAGAAGAGTTTTTAGAGTTTAGTCCAGACGGTAGTGGTGAGCATCTGTGGTTATGGGTGCAAAAGCGCGGGTTAAATACCGATTTTGTTGCAAATGCCATCGCAAAACAGCTACAGCTTCCAGTACGACAAGTCAGTTATTCCGGCTTGAAGGATCGGCATGCACTTACGCGCCAATGGTTTAGTGTGCATTGGCCCGGAGGTGACTTGTGGCCTGATGACCTAGGGCTAGTGGGTGATGAACAGGCGGGTTTTAGTGTGCTATTACAGCAGCGCAGCTCACGTAAGTTACGCCGTGGTGCTCATGCCGGTAATCAGTTTCAGATTGTGTTGCGTGATGTGAAAGGTGATCAGGCTGAAATAAATCAGCGCTTAACGGTCATGCGTGATCAGGGCGTGCCCAATTATTTTGGCCTACAACGTTTTGGTCGAGATGGCAGCAATATTGGTCGTGGCTTGGCGTTACTGGCGGCGCGTAATAATGGCCGCCGACGTCGTCAAGATGCGCGTGAAAGCCTGTGGTTATCAGCCATTCGTTCGGCACTGTTTAATCATGTATTGGCTGCCCGTGTTGCCGATGGCAGTTGGCAGCGCGTTTTAGTAGGTGATGTCTTACAGCTTGATGGACGAGGTAGCTTTTTCACTCCAGAGTCAGACGATACCAGCTGGCAGGAGCGTTTTGATAGTATGGCCCTGCATGTCACCGGACCGTTACCAGGAGCTGGTGAGCCAGTGGTTGCAGATGAAGTGCTGGCGCTAGAGGCTAAAGTGTTAACACCATGGGCTGAGACCTCTAGTGCGCTGGCAGAGCTTGCCATTCCAGCGCAGCGTCGTGCCTTACGTGTTCGTTTAGTGGATATGAATTGGTTATGGCTGTCGGATAATACCTTGTCATTATCGTTTGCATTGACCTCTGGCGCATTTGCCACCAGCGTGTTGCAATCATGTTTTGAATTAACTGAGGAAGATCATCATGCGCTTTCTGCTGAGCAATGATGATGGCGTGCATGCGCCAGGTTTGATGGCCATGGCTGATGCCTTGGTTGGTATTGGTGAAGTTACTGTGGTGGCGCCATTAGGGGAGTGTAGTGCTTTTTCTAGCGCGCTCACGCTAGACCGACCGTTACGCCCACAAACGCTAGATAATGGTTTTATTGCGATTAATGGTACTCCAGCAGATTGTGTGCACATCGCACTCAACGGCCTTCTCGACTTTGTGCCAGACATTATTGTTTCTGGCATTAATGCCGGCGCGAACTTAGGCGACGATGTGATTTATTCTGGCACCGTGGCAGCAGCATTAGAAGGACGCTTTTTAGGGCGACCATCGATGGCGGTGTCGTTAGTGGCTGAGCGTGCAAAAACACTGGGAATTGACGCCTACCGACCAGCGGCCGAAATGGTAGTGCGCTTGCTACAACATTGGCCAAGCTTGTCGTTGCCGCCGCGCACCTTGCTTAATGTGAATGTGCCAGCCGGTGAATTAAGCCAATTAAAAGGTTTTCAGGTGGCACGTTTAGGACATCGTGGTCCCAGTGCTGATGTGCTGCGCTTAAAAGATCCGCGTGGCCATGACGTGTATTGGATTGGCGCGTCTGGTGATCCATTAGACAATGCGCCTGGTACTGACTTTCATGCAGTCAATGATGGCTTTGTAAGTGTGACCCCGATTGATGCCGACATGACGCGTTACGGCGTAATGCAAACGGTTGAACATTGGGTAGCAAAAGCTTGAGCGCCTCGTGGTAGAGTTTGTTTACGTTTAATCATAAGAAAATTAATCAGCATCATGACTTCATCTCCGTTTGATCTGTTTGGCTCTGGTATGACCTCGGC
>CAMTYC010000097.1:0-23358 GCA_947085865.1 uncultured Moraxellaceae bacterium | reverse complement strand
CTGTCATGAAAAATAACGTAAGGCGGTACGCCTTGATCTTCAGCCAAACGACGACGACAGCCACGCAGCGCTAACCACAAAGGTTCATCCGCTGGATCAATAGCCGTTTTGGCGCGACTACGACTAGTCGTTTCATTGGCGCTGGCGGCATCAAGGCGCAACATCAGTTTTTGCTCACCTTTCAGTAACGGCCGGCAACTATCCGCCAACTGCATGCTGCCATGGCCATCACTGTCTACCTGCAGCAAACCCTTGGCCAGCATCTGACGAAACATACTGCGCCACGTTTTAACCGCGGTGTTTTTGCCTTGACCAAAAAGGCTGAGCTGATCATGGCCGTTGGCCACTACACGGTCAGAACGCTTACCCACCAGCACATCGAGAACATATTCCACACCATAACGCTGGCCGGTGCGGTATACCGCTGACAGCGCCAAACGAGCAGGCTCGGTGGCATCCCAGGTTTTTGCAGGCTCCAAGCAGCTATCACAATAACCACAAGGCTCGGGCATATGCTCATCAAAATAACGCAGCAAAAACTGGCGACGACAATCGGTGATTTCACACAGCTGCAACATGCCATCCATACGTCGCCGTTCATGGCGTTTATGCTCTTCACTGCCATCGGACTGCGCCAGCATTTGCTGATGCTTAATGACATCCTGCAAGCCATAAAACAGGCAGGCGCTAGAGGCCAAACCATCACGCCCTGCCCGACCTGTTTCTTGGTAATACGCCTCCACACTGCGCGGCAAATCCATATGCACCACAAAGCGCACATTGGACTTATCAATACCCATGCCAAAGGCTATGGTGGCCACCACAATCACACCCTCTTCGCGCAAAAATCGGGTTTGGTTGGCTTCACGCACATCAGCACTTAGACCGGCATGGTAAGGCAGCGCATCAAAACCCTTAGCCCGCAGAGCTTCTGCTACTCGCTCAGTTTTTGCACGAGATAGGCAATAGACAATACCGGCATCTTGCTTGTGTTCACGCTGAATAAACTGCACCAACTGATCCATGGCATTTAGCCGCGGCAAAATGCGATAAAAAATATTGGGGCGATCGAAACTGCTAACAAACTCAGTGGCCTGTTCCAGCCCTAACAAGCGTTTAATGTCTGATCGAGTACGGCTATCGGCAGTGGCGGTTAATGCCAATCGAGGCACATGCGGAAACTGCGTGGCCAGCACATGCAGGCCTAAGTAATCAGCACGGAAATCATGGCCCCACTGCGACACACAATGTGCTTCATCAATAGCAAATAAGGAAACTTGTACACGCGACAGCAAATCCAAGGTACGCGACAACACAAGACGTTCAGGTGCCATATAGAGCAAATCTAGACGACCATCTAACAGCTGTGACTCCACCGCACGGGCTTCATCCATGCTTAGGCTAGAGCTTAAGTAAGCAGCGCGCACACCTAGTTGCAGCAAGGTCGCCACCTGATCTTGCATCAGCGAGATCAACGGCGACACCACAATAGCGGTACCTTCGCGCATCAGCGCTGGCACTTGGTAACACAGCGACTTACCACCACCGGTGGGCATTAGCACCAAGGCATCTTGGCCAGCAGCAACGGTGTTAACAATGTCTTCTTGACGGGCGCGAAACTCGGCGTAACCCCATATTTTTTGCAAAACCGCTTGGGCCTGCATATTCATACTCACTAAATCAACACCTCAAGTGTGGCAAAGCGTTCTACAATGCGCCATTCAACCGGAGAGCATCATGCACGAAATTCACGCGATAGCGAACGACACCTTAACCGCTCTGGAAACTTTTTTAGACAGCGAAGCCAATGAAAACGGCTTAGATTTTCATGGCACACATGGCTATCTCACGGCCATCACCATTGGCCCACGCGGCGGCTTGGATGAGGCCGCATTAAGCGCCCTATTTGAAGATCAAGCCCCCACCAAAGACGCCGCTTTTAATGCACAACTGATTGAGCAGTTACAGGCTTGGCAAAAGAGCATACACGCAGCGCTGTATCATGGTGTGCGCTTAACCCTGCCTTGCGAGCTCATCGTTGATCATGAAGACAGCAACGAACTAAACGACTGGTGTGTCGGCTTTATGGAAGGCCTCTTTCTAGACGAAGACGCTTGGTATGCCGAACACGAAGAAGACATTGCCGACATGACACTACCGATGGTGGTGTTGTCTGAACTCATTGAAGACGAAGACCTTGCACAAATCCGCCAAGATCAGCGCATCATCAATGAAATGGCCAAACAAATTCCAGAACTTATCACCAGCCTATACTTACTCTTTCACGCACCAGCTAACGCTTAAGCCTTGCCGGCTGCCGCCCGTTTCGCCGCTAGCTCTTTTTGCTTGCGGCGTTCGGCAAAGCGGTTACGTTGCGACTCGGTCAAGCTGTCAAAACAAGCAGGACAGCTAATACCATACTCATACTTCGGTGACTCTTTGTCAGCCTGAGTCACTGCACGGCGACAGCCGTAACACAGCTCGGCTTCACCGATTTTTAAGCCATGGGTAACGCCCACTCGTTCATCAAATACAAAACACTCACCCTGCCACAGACTTTCACTTTCCGGCACTTCTTCTAGGTATTTTAAAATACCGCCCTTTAAGTGATAAACCTCATCAAAACCTTGTTGACGCATATAACTCGAGGCTTTTTCACAACGAATACCACCGGTACAAAACATCGCCACTTTTTTGTGCTTAGTCGGGTCTAACTCACGACTGACATAGTCTGGAAACTCTCGGAAAGTGCGGGTTTTTGGATCAAGCGCGTGCTCAAAAGTACCAATCGCCACTTCGTAATCATTACGGGTATCTAGCACCACCACGTCCGGATCGCTAATTAACGCATTCCAGTCTTTAGGATCGACATAAGTGCCGACCAGCTCAGTAGGGTCTACAAACGGCACACCCATGGTGACAATTTCTTTTTTCAGCTTCACCTTAAGGCGTATAAACGGATGTTTGTCGGCAAACGACTCTTTATGCTCTAACCCAACCAAACGTGGGTCGGCACGCAGCCAAGCCAAAACGGCATCAATACCTTCACGGCTGCCAGAAATAGTGCCATTGACGCCTTCTCGAGCTAATAACAATGAACCATGTACGCCCTGCGCTTCACAGAATTCACGTAGCGGTTCTTGTAACTCAGCAAAGTTATCAATTCGCGCAAAATGATAAAGCGCAGCAATAACAATAGACTCACTACTCACTCTTACTGCCTCCACGACAGGCGGGACTCATCGGTGCCGCTTGCACACTTTCCCATTCTTCCGCTGTGTATAAATGCATAGCCAAGGCATGCAGTCCGCTCGACAACTCAGACTGACACAGACCATAAACTAGTTGATGACGCGCCACAGGGCGCTTGCCGGCGAAGGCATTAGACACCAGCACCAACTTAAAATGAGTGTCGGTGCCGGGGCCTGCATGCTGATGTGATTCATTCAGCAGCTCAATATGGCTAGGTGTCAGTGCTTCATTAAGCACTGACAACAAACGTGCCTGACGTGACATGTCACTCTCTCCACCGGTCTTAAGGGCGGCGATTATAAACTGGTCTGGTCGCTCACTAGCACTTTTTCGCCAGAAGTGGATAACAGCGTACCGACAATCATGCCGATAATGGCTGCCAGCAAGCCGGCCAACTGCGCTGGCCAAATGCTATCAGCGGCAAAATAATTCATCGCCTGCCAGGTAATCACACCAAAGGCCATGGAGGTCAGCGCACCAATACGATTGGCCCGATGCCAGTACACACCGGCGGCTAATGGCACAAATGCTGCCACCAAGGTTACGGTATAGGCCTCTTCCACCATTTCAAAAATGCTGGATTCGGACTGAATGGCAAACCACGCAATAAAAATACCAAAGACCAAAACAATCAAGCGTAGCGACCACAAGAATTGCTTATCGGTTTGCTGACCTAAAAACGGTTTAATTAAGTTTTCAGTAAACACCGTTGAGGGTGCCAGCAAAGTGCCAGATGCCGTCGACATAATGGCAGACAGTAAAGCGCCGAAAAACAACACCTGCAAAATCATCGGGAAGTCTGCTTGCATAAACGTAGGCAGCACTTGCTGTGTATCCACGGCCATGACGCGATCAACCAGGCCCGGATCAATGACCACTGCGGCATAAGTAATAAACAGCGGCACCATGCAAAACACTAAATAACCGACACCACCCAACACCGAACCGGCCACCGCAATGTTTTCATTTTTTGATGAGTTCATGCGCTGAAAAACGTCTTGCTGTGGAATCGAGCCCAAGGCCAAGGTCACAAAAGCACCCACAAAGGCCAAAATAGACGCCAAACTCCACTCCGGCCAAAAACCGGACAACTTTCCTGCGGCATCAGCATGCGCGATGACCACATCAGCACCACCGGCTTTATCCGCTACCACCCACGCAATCACCAGCAAACTCACAATGATGATGATCATTTGCACAAAGCTGGTTAACGCCACCGACCACATACCACCAAACATGGTGTAGAAAATAACAATCGCTGCACCAATCATGATGCCTTGCTCATGAGTGATCGCGCCGCCGCTTAAGCTGGCAAACACGACACCCAGCGCAATAAACTGCGCCGAGACCCAACCCATATAAGAAATCATGATGGCCACTGAGGTAATGACTTCGGCTTCGCGACCAAAACGCTGGCGATAGAAGTCACCAATAGTGAGCAAGTTGCGCCGATATAGGGCACGAGCAAAGAAAATACCGGCAAAAATCAAACAAAAGGCCGCACCAAAAGGGTCGGCGACAATGCCGCCAATACCTTCTTCAATAAAAACCGGTGGTGCGCCCAAAATGGCCTCACTACCGAACCACGTGGCAAACATGGTGGCGGTCACGATGCTCAACGGCAGACTGCGGCCTGCAGAGACAAAGTCCCGCGAGTTTTTCACACGTAAGGTGGCCAACAAACCAATACTGATGGACATCAAGAGGTATAAAAAAACAAAGGTATTGAGCACGGATTTGCCCCCACTATTGAATGGCGAAATGCTAGCAGCGAAAGCCTAAATCGCCCAGTACTTGACACAATGGATCTGCACTTTCTGCAAGCAAGTCATGTGCCATAAACTCACGACGAACCGGGTAGTTTTTGCGCAACTGGTCAAAGTCCACACGTTGCCGCAGACGTTGGTCATCACCAACAATGTCTACACACTGACGCAAAAGCTCCGCCAAGCGCTGTATATCAGTTTTTGCTGGCGATGGTGGCGCCAGTGTTAACGATAAACAACCCTGATTAGGCATCAGTTCTGACAATGCTGGCGGTGCTGGCAAACCTGCTGCCTTGCATGCTGCCGCAATAATCATCCAAGTGCCCCGCCACTTCCCTTCTAAGCTATGGCCGGCAATATGTGGCGACCCCAACGTCACCAACGCTAATAGCTCATCACTAATCAGTGGCTCTTGTGGCCAAACATCTAACACCACACCCTGAATCTGCTGCTGATGCAGTGCATTTAACAAAGCCGCTTGCTGAATGACCTCACCACGGCCTGCATTAATTAACCACGCTGATGCTTTCATTTGCGCCAGCGCATGGGCATTAATTAGATCTATTGTGGGGTGTGGGCCCGATCGTGTTAGTGGTGTATGCAGGCTGACCACATCGCTCTGGTTTAATAACTCCGCCAGACTGAGCAGCGGTACAGGCCCGGTGTTTAAAAATGGGTCATGGGCACTTACCTGCAACCCCAGCGCCTGACCAACTTGCGCCACAGCCTTACCGACATTGCCTAAACCGACAATGCCTAAACGCAATTCGCTTATAGGCTTAGATTGCTGGCTAATGATATGCGCTAAAACGGTGGCCAACCATTGCGCTACTGCCAAGGCGTTACAGCCGGGGGCAGCCGACCATGCTATGCGCTGTTGCTTGATAAGTTCTAGATCCAGATGGTCGGTGCCGATGGTCGCGGTGCCAATAAACTGAGGCTGATGCGCTGCCAACAGCGCCGCATTGACTTGGGTAATCGAACGTACTAATAACCAGTCGCAGCCGATTAGGTCAGAGGACTGCATCTGTCGCCCAGCCAAACGCCGCAACTGGACATCATGACTGGGTTGTAAATGTGCTAAACAGGCTTCCACACCGGGCATATTGTCGTCTGCCACCACCGTCAATACTGGTTTCATGCCCAATCCACTCTCTTTTTTTAATGTAAGTTCAGCTTCTAGCCTAGGCTTTGCTAAACTGCGCCCCTTGTTTGCTGCCAGAGTGTGCCATGTCTGCCCCAATGACCCAATCCGTGATTGCCTTCCTGCACAGTGTGCCGCAGTTTGCGCGCAGCAGCAGCATCCGTTTGGTGATTGATGGTCAACCGGTAGGACACCTAACCACTGCTATGGCAGAAAACCTGACTCAACTGGCTACACCCGAACACTGTCCCGCCATCCAAATCTCTGGCAATACGCTGCAGTTAAACACTGGCCATGACATCAATAAACGCAGCCGAGTACTGACGAGTTATGCCTTAGCACTACGTGCTGCCGGCAAACTACAAAATTGGCGTGATGAGGTCATGGATTTGTTCATCGCAGATGAATGCTTTTTAGCCACAGAGCGAGCAGCCTTTCGTGCCCTAGGCCTAACCACACGTTCCGTGCATTTAAATGGCTGGGTACGAGATGCCAATGGGGTGAAGTTATGGGTAGCCAAACGTAGTGAAACCAAATTTGTTGATCCTGGCCACTTAGACAATCTGGTAGGTGGTGGTGTGGCTAGCGGCGAGTGTTTGGCTCTCGCCATCACCCGTGAAGCATGGGAAGAAGCGGGCCTGAGCTTTAAGCACAGCCCCCGCCCAAGCAACTGGCTGCATGTTTGTCGTGATATTCGTGAAGGTGTGCAAGACGAGCTAATCGCGGTACACGATGTTTGGCTACCAACGCATTTTCAGGCGCAAAACCAAGATGGCGAAGTAGCCAGCCTACAGTTGCAGAGCATGGATTTTGTGCTGGAACAAATTGTTGCCAGCCGATTTACTTGGGATGCGGCATTGGTCATTTTAGACGGCTTGGTACGCCAACATTATTTTGGTCGTGATAACCACCACATCGAGCAGGCGCTAATCCGCTTAGGCTTTCGTCAAGGCACCCCATCACAATGACATGGGCTAGTTACTGGCGCGAACTTCGTGCGCTAAGCATTTTGACTGGCCCGATCTTAATCAGCCAGTTTTCACAAGCTGCTTACGGCTTAATTGACACCATCATGGCGGGACAAGTCTCTGCCTTAGATTTAGCCGCTGTGGCAGTTGGTGCCGGCATTTGGCTGCCTTTGTTTTTGCTGACTACCGGCACACTGCTAGCCACCACCCCCTTAGTGGCCGAGGCACGTGGAGCTGGTGACCATCACCGAATTCCTCACATTACGCATCAGGCCTTGTGGTTAGCACTACTAGTTGGTGTGATCGGCTTATTTGTTGTACGCAACGCCACCCCTGTCTTGGCGTGGTTGGACGTGCCCATCGAGCTGCGCAGCGCTACTGCACTTTATCTTGAAGGGGTGTCATGGGGCATGCCCGCTGTGGGTTTGTTTTTTGTGCTGCGCTGTTATTGTGAAGCACAAGACCGCCCGCTACCGGTGATGATTATTAGCTTGGCTGGCTTGGTATTAAACGTATTTGCGAATGCGCTCTTTATTTATGGCAGCGACGGCACATTTTTAGCCTTCTTAAACATTCCTGCCATGGGTGGCCCCGGCTGTGGCTGGGCCACCTCGGTCATCATGTGGACCTTAAGTGCAATTATGTTTGCCTATGTGCTGCTAGCGCCCAGCTTTAACCCTGTTCGGCTAATGCGCCAGTGGGCACCACCACATAGCGCGCAAATCAGAGCCACCGCAGCACTGGGCTTCCCGATTGGCCTCGCTATCTTTTTTGAAGTCAGCTCATTTTCCATTGTCGCGCTGCTGATTAGCCCACTGGGGGCCATCACGGTTGCCGGTCACCAAGTGGCTATGTCGATCACCTCAATGATTTTTATGATCCCGTTAAGTTTGGCCATCGCACTCACCATTCGTATTGGCCAAGGTTATGGCGCCCATGACATCAATGCCATTAATCACAGCCGCCGTGTCGGTTTGACGGCCACTACACTGGTCGCCAGTTGCACGGCATTATTACTGCTGCTGTTTAGAGAGCCCATCGCAGCGGTCTATAGCAAAGACTTAGATGTGCAACGTTTAGCCGCACAGCTGATGTTATTTGCCGTGGTGTATCAGATTGCCGATGCGCTGCAGGTTGGTGCTGCCGGTTGCTTACGCGGCATTCAAGACACCCGTAGCCCGATGTTACTCACGCTGATTGCCTATTGGCTGGTGGCAATTCCTTTTGGTTATGTTGCCGGCAGCACCGAATTATTAGGTAAAGCTTGGGGCGCACACGGATATTGGGCAGGACTGGTTTTGGGTCTGACCGTGGCCAGTATTTTGCTAAATTGGAAGTTAAGCTGGCAAATTAAGACGCTGCGTCAGCGCTGGCTTTTACGTAAGTGATAATGATAGTGCCCTGCTTCTGGCTCCGTCTGACTCACTAACTCATGCCCCAAAAATAGACAAAATTTGGGAATATCGCGGGTAGTTGAAGGATCCGTTGCCCATACCAGCAAATCAGCACCGTCGCTAAGCTCACGCATACGCTTATGCAGCATCATCACCGGCTCTGGGCAGGTCAAACCACGGGCATCTAAAACAGGAATGTTAGCGTCTTGCATATCAGGCATGGCGAGCGACTAATTGATCAGGCTCGCGAGTATAACGCCAAGCTGGCCAGAGCACGAGAACACCCAACACTGCAGCAATACCAAAATGACCAGCATAACCAACACTTTCGGCCACTAAACCAGCCGGCAGATAAAACAGTCCACCAAACACCGCCAACAAACTCACCTGCAGCGTGAAATCGACACCAGCATGGTCTTGTCGTGCTCTGTCCATCACTGCTGCTAGTAAGGCGGCCATGGCCATGCCACCAATCATGTGCTCAACCGCATTAATAATGACCACGGTGGTGGTCAGCTGCAAACCGGGTATGCCATAACCTAGTGCGGGCAAGGCATAACAGCCATAGGCAATCGCTTGCAAACCAGCAAACAACACCATGGCGTTGCGCCGCCCTAAAGGCCGCGTCAAATAACCACCTAACATCGCGCCAACAATCGTGGTCACCGAGCCCGCCATACTGACTTGCAAACCCATGGCAGCCAAAGACATGCCCATATCCACCATCATCGGTTTCACCATGGCCGAGGCCATCGATTCAGCCATTTTGAAGGTCACTAATACCCAAATCCAACCCTGCACTTCTGGTCGTTTAAAAAAAGAAAACCACGCTTTGGAATAAGGCTCATTAGCACTGGCTTTGGCTTCTGGCAAAATCTCCGGCTCTTTAAACAGCAGTACCGGAATGAGCAGTAAAAACGAGAAAAAGATCAGAATAGAGAAAGCGTATGTCCAGCCGATTGAGCCCAACACAAACAACAGCAAACCACCGCCAATGATGATGCCGACGCGGTAGGAGGCCACTTGTACACCATTGCCTAAACCACGCTCATTGACACTGAGAATACGCACTGCCAAACCATCGGTTGCAATGTCTTGTGTAGCGGCAAAAAGATTCACTAAAAATAGTAAAAAGAATAAAACGTAAACGCCAGAAGGTTCTCGTAGAGACTCTGGATCAAACCACATCAGCCCAAACAACACGCTGATCAGGCCTAGGTTCATTGGTAAGATCCAGCTGCGCCGATAACCCAAGCGCGGCCAATAGTGCCGATCCACTAGCGGCGACCAAAATACTTTTAGGGCCCAGGGAATAGCCAGCAAGCCACTTAAGCTAATGACGGATAAAGGCGCATCATAGCTGCGCAAAATGGCTGGTAAAGCTTGAGTATAAATACCAAAAGGAATGCCTTGGGCCAAATATAACGCCAGTAGCAATCCCAACCGTGTGGGCAGCGATGACATCTGTGAAGACTCCTAAAGCTGCCTAACAGCGCTACGAGAAAACAATGGTTTTATTGCCATGGATCAAGATGCGATCTTCCAAATGCCAGCGCACTGCGCGGGCTAATACTTGGCGCTCAACATCCTGCCCCATTTCACGTAATGTTGGCACCTCATCGCGATGTGACACACGCTCTACATCTTGCTCAATGATCGGTCCTTGATCTAAATCAGCGGTGACATAGTGCGCGGTGGCACCAATGAGCTTCACACCTTTGTCATAGGCTTGCTGATAAGGATTAGCACCAACAAAGGCTGGTAAGAATGAATGATGGATATTAATGATGCGATTAGGCCAGCGCATGGTGAAGTCCGCACTGAGAATTTGCATATAGCGTGCTAATACAATGAGGTCTACGCCAGTTAACAGGCGCTCAATTTCCGCCTCAGCTTTTTCCTTCGTATCGGCAGTCACAGGCACATGGTGAAACGGCACCCCAAAGCCTTCGACATCCGCCCGTAAATCATTGTGATTGCTAATCACCATACTGATATCACAAGGCAGCGCACCGCGAGACCAACGCCACAATAGCTCCAACATCGCGTGATCGTGCTTTGAGACTAAAATGGCCATGTGTTTACGTTGCGCGGCATAACTAATATGCCAACTCATTTGGTAACGCTCAGCCACCTGCGCTTGGAAGGCGGTAGATAATGCTTCTGGTGATAACGTCATCTGCTCTGTTTGAAACTCTAGACGCATAAAATAGCTGCCGCCTATTGGTGCGGTGGCATGCTGATCAAGATCAGTAATATTGGCGCCATGCTGGTACAAAAATCCGGATACGGCACTGACAATGCCCGGTGCATCGGGACAGTTAATTAATAAGCGTGCAGTGTTGTCAGTCATGTTGAGGTATCCATATTTAATAATTCACGTCGACAAGCCAAAGGTGTCATGCCCGTCCACTTTTTAAAGGCGCGATGAAACGCACTGGCTTCCGAAAACCCCATCATCAAGGCAATTTCATCCACAGATAAAGCCGGTTTGGCTAAATAAAACTTAGCGGCTTTTTCACGCATTTCATCTTTTAATGCTTGGTAGCTGGTGTGCTCTTCTTTTAATCGTCGCCGCAATGTTTGTGGGCTAACGTTTAAACGCTTAGCGACTACTTGTAATTCAGGGAATAACTGGCCCTGCTCTTTGCTTAACATGGTGCGCACTTGATCAGCCAAACTCACTGGCTCGGCACCACCACGAATAATTAACGCCACCGAATCCCGCAAAAAACGAGACAATGACAACGGAGTTTGCGCAAGCGGCAAAGACAGCCAGGCCGCCGGAAAGCGAATTTGACTACAGTCTGCGTCATAGACCACGGGGCATTTAAAAAAAGCCTGAAACTCAGCAGCATGCGCCGGCGGTGGTCCAGCAAACTCAATCACCAAAGGCTGTAGACGACGACCCACCAACCAGCTCCAGAAACGAAGCGACACAAACACCATCACCTCTTGCACGACGTCCTCATCCGGCGCTTGCTGGCCTAACCTAAAGCTTAGCCGGCCTTCGTGAATGTCATGACTAAACTCAATGGCAATGGGTGTCTCAAACAGTTCATAAAAAGCTGCGGAACGGCGAATAGCCTGTTCCAAGTTGGCGCAGTTAATCACTGCATGAGCCATCATCGAGAAGGTGCCGGGCTTAGAGCGTGCATCGGTAGCCAAACCAATAAACTCATCTTCGGTTTGTCGCATCACTGCACGCATCAAACGAATTAAATCGGCACCACGCAAACGACTGTTTTCATCTTGCAGTAGGGCAGGATTTAAATCACAACTGCTAAATAAATCTGGCAACGACACACCCTGTCGCGCAGCACCGGCTAATAGGCGGCGGACATATTGAATACTTAAAGTATTAGCGTGACGCGATGTCATGTGCGCTCTTGCAGATTAAGCGAATGAATAATGCCGCGAGAGTAGCAAAAAGCCGCGTGACTTGCATGCGCCACGGTTTACACTTTAGAGGCTAAAAGGAGCTATTTATGTTTAGTCTGCACCCCACCTTAAGCGCCGACACTATGGTTGTTGGTGACTTTCCACTGTCACGTTGTTTGCTGATGAACAACGCACGTTATGTTTGGCTGATCTTAGTACCACGCCTAAATGACCTGCGTGAAGTGCATGAATTATCTGAGGCCGATCAACAACAACTGCTTCGTGAATCGTCTTGGGTTAGCCAGCAATTAGCAATTACGTTTAATGCAGACAAAATGAATGTCGCTAACTTAGGTAATGTGGTTGCACAACTACACTGGCATATCATTGTGCGTCATAAAAATGATGATGATTGGCCTGCGCCTATTTGGGGCCGACAACCCAGTATTGCTTATACCGAGCATGAGGCGCAACAACGCCTTCAGCAACTTCGCCAAGTGTTAGCGAATAACACCATACCGCTAGCATGCTAGAGAATCTGACGTTTGCTACTGCACTACTACTAACCTTTAGTGCAGGCTTTACGGCGTGGATTACCGCCGGTCTTGGCCTGGGTGGTGGTGTGTTACTACTAGGCATCATGAGCTTTGTGCTGCCAACACCCGTGGTCATCGCCTTACATGGTGTGGTGCAAATTGGTGCTAACTTAGGCCGCACTGTGCTCATGCGTACGTTTATAGATCGCCACATCATCTGGCCTTTTTTGCTGGGTAGCATCTTAGGTGCGGTGTTAGGTGGTCAGTTATTGCTGCAATTACCCAGTGAAGTACTAGATATTGGACTTGGGCTTTTTATTCTTTATGCCACTTGGGGCGTCTGGCCAGCACTGCGTAAAAGTGCCTTATGGATTAGCAGTGTGCTGATTAGTTTTGTCAGCATGTTTGTTGGTGCAACAGGCCCCTTGGTAGCCGCTGCATTAAAAGCGCAACAGTTAGATCGACAAGCACATGTCGCCACATTCTCTGCACTAATGACGCTACAGCATGGCGTTAAAGTGATTGTTTTTGGCTTTTTAGGTTTTCAATTTGGGCCATGGTTAAGCCTGTTGATTGCCATGCTAAGCGCAGGTTTTATTGGCACTTGGTTGGGGCAGCGCTGGTTAGCCAAACGCCAAGAGCATGACTTTCAGCGTATTCTAGGCTGGTTATTAACACTGATTGCGGCACAACTACTTTGGCGCGGTTTTAGCAGCCTGCTCTAAGCTCACCTTAGTTCACATGCAGCGGAGCCAGCCAACGACGTAAGCGGCTCCAGTTTGCTTCACGGTCATGCTCACGATAACTTTTTAACTCGCCCATCATCGTTTCAATGGCCGATTCAACTTGTCCTCGCACCTGCCAGAGCGCGTCAGTATCTTCTGCGTGATCTTGCCATAACTTGGTTGAAATCCGTGGCCCAAAGCAAAAGTAAAAACGTTGTGGTTTAGGGATAGGGGTCAGACTGATACCGCGAACCAATGGCGCAATCACATCACCATCGCGGGTTATATCGCGCACACGTTGGCTTTTTGATAACAACGACCAAGCACGACTTTTCTTGACATCGTCGGCATCTAAAACAATTTTCCAGCTTTCGTTTGGCCCCACTGAAGCAAAGGGCACGATGTCATAACCGTGTTGCATGGCCATGCGCGCAAAACCCAAACGCTGCTTCCAAACTAAATGATCATGATCACTGCGTCGACGCATCACTTCGCGTGCGCCGCCGGGAAACACCAAAATCGATTGCTGTTGCTGCATCAGTTCATGGCAATTTTCAGGTGTGCCAGGCACCACGCCGTAACGAGTTAATAGGTCGCCCCATAACGGCACTTGAAAATGAAAGTGATCACCTAAGGCACGCAGAAAAATACCATGCTGTCGATTGAGGTAGTCCATCATCAATCCAGCATCAATGCTGTAGAGCGTGTGATTACCAACATAGAGCGCGGGCCGATTAGCATCTAAGTGCTCGGCACCCAAAAAAACAGGGCTGAAATAGGCACGTGCAGGTGCTTGAGCTAAGGCCAATCGCCATGCCGGTGGCGGACGATATTTCTTATTATTCATAACAGTCTCTATGCACTGAATTAACTGAAGTGTAAACAACTTTACTACGTTAAGTTATCCCCAGTGTCTGTGGACAAGTCCGTGAACAAACTTGGGTGAAACACGTGAAACCCGCTCAAGGCAAAGCTTTTAGCGATACGTAGATTTTTTCACCAGGACGAATAAAGTTGTTCGTTATACGCGCAACCGAGCAATTAGACCTATAATGAAGGTCCTTATGGCCACTGTTGCTTTTGCATGAACGCGTTATCGCTACCCTTCTTATTTTCCCTGCTTGCGGTTCTATTAGTTTTCTCTGCTTGTTTTTCGGCATCTGAAACAGCGTTGATGAGCATCAACCGCTACCGCTTGATGCACTTAGCCAGCGAGGGCAACAAAGGTGCCCAGTTAGCACAAAAGCTGCTAGAAAAGCCTGAGCGTTTAATTGGTCTGATTTTATTAGGCAATAACTTTGTCAACATCATGGCCTCAGCAGTTACCACTGTTGCCTTCATTCGTATTGCCGGTGATTCCGGCGTACTGATTGGCACGATGTTCCTGACCGTTGTGGTGCTGATTTTTTCCGAAGTCGCCCCCAAAACATTGGCAGCCTTCAAGCCAGAGCGTGTTGCTCTACCTGCTGCATTTTTTCTATATCCGTTACTCAAAGTGCTGTATCCGGTTGTCCGCGTCATTAACGCCTTGGCCAGCGTAGTCCTGAGGCCATTTGGTGTTAACTCATCGGCACCAAGTAATAATGATCTTTCGCAAAACGAGCTACGCACTTTGTTAGAGCAAGGCGGCAGCTTAATTCCCAAGAGTCACCGGCAGATGCTGCTAAACGTGCTGACCTTAGAGCAGGCAACTGTTGAAGACATTATGGTGCCGCGTAATGAAGTGCGCGGTATCGACCTCAATTGCTCACTAGCGGAAGTGATTGAGCAGGTTCAAGCCTACCCCTATAGCCGTGCAATTATGTATCGCGACAGCCTAGACAACGTCGTTGGCATTTTGAACCTACGTAAGTTGATCAATGTAGACCAAGAAACAATGACACTAGAGTGGCTAGAAAAAGCCATGTTTAAGCCCTATTACATTCCTCAGTCGACTCGACTACCACAACAAATGGTGGAGTTTCAGCGCCTACAGCGTCGTATTGGTTTAGTGGTCAATGAGTACGGGGACATTGTCGGCTTAGTCACCTTGGCCGATATTTTGGAAGAAATTGTGGGTGAGTTCACTACGGAGCCTGCTCAGCATGCCCGCCGAATTGATCGACAAGGCGATAGCAGCTGGACCATTGACGGCCGCATTGCAGTGCACAGCCTAAACCGTCGCCTAGGTTGGGACCTGCCAACCGAAGAAGCCACTACATTCAGTGGCCTCATCGTTAGCGCCTTAGACGAGCTACCAGATGAGGGCACTGAAGTGTCACTGTTTGGCTTTAGCATTCGTATCGAGCAGGTGCGTGACAATGTTATTCAGTTAGTGAAGGTCACGCTGCCCATACCTGAAACCGACAGCGAAACAGACGGCTAGTCCAAATAGTTGGCACCCATGCGCTGTAACTTACGAAGCAGCGCAGGCCACACAAACGCACCACCTAGCCCGCTGGTTTGTACCCGCATTGCTTCAGCAACACCGGCCACAATTTGCGGGTCAACTTGTGTTAACTCGCCACCCGCTTGCGCTGATAGTTGAATCTGACAGGTGCTTTCAAACACATACATGTTTAAAAAAGCATCAGCAACGCTGGCACCACACGTTAACAAACCATGGTTACGCAGCATCAAGAAGTTCGCTTGACCAAGGTCAGCTTGCAGGCGCGGTTTTTCATCTGGGCGAAATGCCACCCCTTCATAGTCGTGATAGGCCAGTGACGCCAAAACAAAGGTTGATTGCTGGGAAATCGGCAGCACCCCTGCCGCTTGTGCACTGACCGCAACACCTGCACGGGTGTGGGTATGCAATACACATTGCACATCAGGACGCGCCTCATGCACCGCACTGTGAATCACAAAACCCGCAGGATTCACGGGAAATGGTGACTCGATCACTTTATTGCATTGCTGGTCGACCTTAACTAAAGATGAGGCGGTAATCTCATCAAACATCAAACCATAGGGATTGATGAGAAAATGATGCTCTGGCCCCGGAATACGCACCGAGATATGCGTGAACACCAGATCACTCCAGCCATAAGCTGCCACTAAACGATAACAGGCCGCCAAATCACAGCGCAGCTGCCACTCCTCGCTGCTGACTTGATCTTTTACGCTGGGAATCTCTAATGTCATGTCGACCTCTGCAAAAGTTTGATGATGCTGGAGAAGTCTAAGCCACCAGAGCCGCTTGCACTATGTGCAGCGTATAAATTACGAGCCAATCCGCCCAATGGAATCGGTGAGCCACTGGCCAAAGCTGCTTCCTCAGCAAGCCCCAAATCTTTCAGCATTAAATCGGTACCAAAGCCACCGCTATAACCCCTAGATGCAGGCACTGCCTCCATTACACCCGGCATAGGGTTGTACTTCTCCAGCGTCCAGTTACCACCTGAACTTTGCTTCATGATGTCAGCTAATACTTTAGGATCTAGGCCGTTGTTAACACCTAAATTAAGTGCCTCTGCTGAACCGATCATATGAATGGCAAGCAGCATGTTGTTGCAAACTTTGGCAACTTGGCCGGCACCATTGGCTCCGGCATGAAAAATATTGCTGCCCATGGCTTTTAAATAAGGCGTCGCTGCGGCCACACAGGCTTCATCACCACCCACCATAAACGTTAAGGTGCCAGCGCTAGCACCAGCGGTACCACCAGACACCGGCGCATCGACCATCGACAAACCTAAAGCCTGAGCAGTGCTAGCTACCTTGCGTGCGCTGGCGGGTGCAATCGTGCTGCAATCAATAATGCGTGTGCCGTTGGCTAGGTCGGCCAACAAACCTTGATTGGCTGCACCGTCACCTAGGTACAGACTTTCCACATGACGACTAGCAGGCAGCATTGAAATAACCACATTGGCACCGCGAATGGCATCGGCTGTTGTCGCCACCACCGCCACCCCTTCTACCGCAACTTTCTCGCGTGCGGCTTGTGACAAGTCCATGGCGGTGATACTAAAACCCGCTTTATGCAGGTTCACGGCCATCGGGCCACCCATATTGCCAAGCCCAATAAATGCAATGTGATCTGTCATTTGTCTGTCCTTTTTATTATTGATTAACGAATGTGATCAGTGGCGTCAGGCTCAAGCAAACGCCGCGCAATAATCACCCGCATAATTTCGTTGGTACCCTCTAAGATTTGATGCACGCGCGAGTCACGCAACAATCGCTCTAGCGGGTAGTCGCGCAAATAGCCATAACCACCATGCAGCTGCAGGGCGTCGTTACAAATATTAAAACCAGCATCGGTGGCAAAGCGTTTGGCCATGGCGCAATAGACCGAAGCATCCGCTGCTGCCGCGTCTAACTTACTGGCAGCCAAACGTATCATTTGTCTGGCCGCGACCAATTCAGTTGCCATATCAGCCAACTTAAATTGCAGCGCTTGGAATTGACTCAACGCTTGGCCAAACTGCTTACGCTCCCCCAAATAACGTTGTGCTGCATTTAAAGCACCTTGCGCCGCACCCACCGAACAGGTCGCAATATTGATACGTCCACCATCCAAACCTTTCATGGCGATACGAAAGCCCTCGCCTTCTTCACCTAAGCGATAGCTGGCCGGAATACGTACTTGGTCAAAAAAAATGGCGCCTGTAGGCTGGCTGTTCCAACCCATTTTTTCTTCTTTTTTACCGTAACGAACACCGGCTGCATCAGCAGGCACCGCAAACGCGGTAATGCCTTTTGCGCCAGCAACACCGGTACGCGCCATAACCACCAGCCAATCGGTACTACCCGCCCCAGAAATAAAAGCCTTAGCACCATTTAAGACGTAATCATCGCCATCACGCTTGGCCGAGGTTTTTAAATTGGCCGCATCAGAGCCTGCATCCGGCTCAGTCAAACAATAAGAAGCTAAATATTCACCACTGGTTAACTTAGGCCCAACCTCGGCGGTTAGTGCCGCTTGCCCCCAGCTACACAACATCCAAGTGGCCATATTATGAATGGTGAAAAAGGCTGCCGTTGAAGGATCAGCCGCGGCCAGCTCTTCAAATACCAAAGCCGAGTCCAGTCGGCTCAAGCCCAGACCACCGCAGCTTTCTGGCGAATACAAACCACAAAAGCCCAACTGACCACCTTCGCGCAATACGTCTACTGGAAACACGCTGTTGGCATCCCACTCAGCCGCAAACGGCGCTAACGACTTAGTCGCAAAGTCACGCGCCAGTTTTTGGTAAGCCAACTGATCTTCGTTTAGCTCAAAGTTCACCACAGTCTCCATTAACGCATGCTAATGGTGGTGTTGACGGTGCTTACTGCATCTTCGTCAAACCAACGGGTAGTGATGGTTTTAGTCTGGGTGTAGAACATCACCACTTGTTTGCCATAAGGGCCTAAATCACCGAGCTTAGAACCGCGCGATCCGGTAAAGGAAAACAGTGGCACTGGCACGGGAATCGGCACATTAATACCCACCTGCCCCACATCAATTTCCTCTTGGAAATGACGGGCAGCACCACCAGAACGAGTGAAGATACCGGTGCCATTGCCATTCGGGTTGGCATTAATCAGCGCAATGGCTTCATCAAGAGTATCTACTTCAACAATGCATAACACGGGGCCAAAAATTTCTTGGTCATAAATACGCATGCCCGGTCTCACTCCAGCAAACAATGTTGGGCCAACAAAGTTACCTTGTTCATAACCCACCACCTTAGGGTTACGACCATCGAGTACTAAGCGCGCACCGTCTTCGATACCGGTCGCAAGTAAGCTCTCAATACGTGAGCGTGCGGCGCATGAAATAACCGGGCCAATTTCCACTCCTTTTTCATGACCAGCACCAACGGTAAGCGTAGTGGCACGCTGCCCAATTTCATCAATCCACTCTCGTGCCTGCCCCACCAGCACCACTACAGATGAGGCCATGCAGCGCTGACCAGCAGCACCAAAGCCAGCACCCACCAAGGCGTTTAAGGTTTGCTCTTTGGGTGCGTCTGGCAATACCACAACGTGGTTTTTGGCACCCATCATGCACTGGGCACGTTTACCGGCCAGCGTGGCGCGGTTGTATACATGGGTGCCCACACGGGTAGAGCCTACAAAGGAAACGGCCTTGATATCGGGGTGATCACATAAGCCGTTAACAATGTCTTCAGCACCATGCACCACATTCAGCACACCCGCTGGAATACCTGCCTCTACCGCCAGCTCAACCAACCGCATAGTGCTCATCGGGTCTTGCTCCGATGGTTTCAACACAAAAGTGTTACCGCAGGCGATGGCCATGGGGAACATCCATAACGGAATCATGGCAGGGAAATTAAATGGGGTAATACCGGCACAGACACCTAAGGGTTGCTGCAAAGTATAAGTGTCAACACCACCGGCAACATTATTGGCCATTTCGCCCATTTGCAGCGTGCCAATATTGGCGGCGTGCTCGACTACTTCCAGTCCGCGAAAAATATCACCCTCAGCATCTGGCAGGGTTTTGCCCTGCTCAGCTGTCAAAATAGCGGCCACTTCCGCCATATTTTCACGAATTAACTGCTGATATTTCAAAAAGATGCGAGCACGAGTCCCAATCGGGGTTTTGCGCCATGTGTTAAATGCTTGCTTAGCACTGGCTACTGCAGCCGCTAACTCTTCCTCTGTTGCCAACGGCACACGCGCCAACACTTGTTGAGTTGCTGGGTTAATCACATCGCGCCATTGTGTCGTTTTGGACTCAATGAATTCGCCATTAATCAGTAACTTAACGGTAGGGACATTTGCTTGCGTCATGAGAATCAACCTTAAATGAGGAAAGTAGCCATTGTGATCAGCATACATAGGTTAAAATGCATTATGAACTCATAATATTTCTTATTTAATATGCATAAAAACACTAACAAAATACCGGACTGGAATGATCTTCGCATCTTCTTGGAGGTTGCACGAGCAGGCACAGCAAGCGCAGCCGCACGACGACTTAATGTGGATTACACCACTGTCGCCCGACGTATTCGTGCCTTAGAAGAAGCCATGGGCGCTTTATTATTTGATAAGTCACGCAGCACCGGCTTCACCCTAACCCAAGATGGTCAGCAGCTAGTAAGCCATGCCGAGGCTATGGAAGGCGCCATGCAGGCTGCCTGCGAACAGGTATCTGGCACTGGTAGCGCACTGTCGGGCTTAGTTCGTATTGGTTGTACCGAAGCCTTTGGCAGCTATTTTGTGATTCCACAGATGGTGGCGTTTCAACAGCAGTACCCCAATATCGCCATTGATGTGCTACCTGTGCCTCATTTCATCAGCTTATCGCGTCGAGAAGCCGACATTGCCATTACTTTAGAGCGCCCCGCACGTGGGCCCTATGTTTGCAGCAAACTGTGTGACTACAAGCTGTCTTTATACGCAACACCGGAATATTTGAGCCAACACCCGCCCATTCAAAAACGCGAAGACTTAAACAGCCATTGTTTTATTAACTATGTGCCGGACTTAGCGTTTAGTGCGCAGCTACTCTACCTAGATGAGGCCCTACCGAATGCCCATAGTCCACTGCGCAGCACCAGTGTGTTGGCGCAACATCAAGCCGCCCTGCATGGCCATGCATTGGCGTTCCTACCGGACTTCATTGTCGCTGGCGACAAGCGTTTAGTGCCGGTATTAGAAAATGACTTGTCTGTGATTCGCCAATTTTGGATGTCTTATGGTGAAGACCTAAGACGATTAAAACGGGTCACCGGTGTGGCCAGTTACTTGGCTGAACGCGCACGTGCCAACCAAGCTTTCCTTCTTGGCGAAACCACACTTTTGTCGAAATAATGTCTTGTTCCAGTGACGGCAGCTTACGGTCTTGTTATGTTCCTAAGCTGCCTAACTCACTTGGAGCACCCTGATGAAAACTCGCGCCGCCGTTGCTTGGAAAGCTGGCCAACCACTGACGATCGAAACCGTTGACCTCGCCGGCCCCAAAGCAGGCGAAGTACTAGTCGAAATTAAAGCCACCGGCATTTGCCACACCGACTACTACACCTTGTCTGGCGCCGACCCAGAAGGTTTGTTTCCAGCGATCTTAGGCCATGAAGGCGCAGGCATTGTGGTTGATGTCGGCCCCGGCGTGAAGTCACTACGAAAAGGGGATCATGTGATTCCGCTCTACACGCCAGAATGCCGTGAATGCAAATTCTGCCTGTCGCAAAAAACCAACCTTTGCCAAGCCATTCGCAGCACTCAAGGTCGCGGCCTAATGCCGGATGCCACCTCGCGCTTTTCACTGAATGGGCAAGACCTATTTCACTATATGGGCACCTCAACATTTTCTAACTACATTGTCGTACCTGAAATTGCATTGGCTAAAATCCGCGAAGACGCCCCGTTTGACAAGGTCTGTTATATCGGCTGTGGTGTCACCACAGGCGTAGGTGCGGTTTTGTTTACGGCCAAAGTTGAAGCCGGCGCTAATGTGGTGGTGTTCGGCCTAGGCGGCATTGGCCTGAATGTGGTGCAGGGTGCAAAGATGGTCGGCGCTGGAAAAATCATTGGTATCGATTTAAATCCTGAGCGCGAAAAATTAGCACGTGAATTTGGCATGACGCACTTCTTGAACCCCAAAGATCACGACAATATTGTTGATGCCATCATTCAACTCACCGATGGCGGTGCTGACTATAGCTTCGAATGTATTGGCAACACCCAAGTCATGCGTGATGCCTTGGAATGCACCCATAAAGGCTGGGGTCGCAGTATCATTATTGGTGTCGCTGAAGCTGGTGCTGAAATCAGCACTCGCCCCTTTCAGTTAGTGACAGGTCGCAAATGGGAAGGCTCTGCCTTTGGCGGCGCACGTGGCCGTACCGATGTGCCCAAGATTGTCGACTGGTATATGGAAGGCAAAATCAATATCGACTCATTAATCACCCACAAGCTCAAACTCGACGACATTAACGAAGGTTTTCGCCTAATGAAGGCTGGTGAATCCATTCGCTCGGTGGTTGAGTTTTAAGCATGACAACGCTAACTACCCGCAGCTCACACCGCTGCTTTGAGGGTCAACAGCTCTACCTTGAGCATGACTCCACGGTGATCGGTTTGCCCATGCGCTTCTCAGTATTTTTGCCACCGGCCTGTGTTGGTGAAAAACCGCAAAAGCGCCCAGTATTGTTTTACTTAGCAGGGCTTACCTGCACCGAAGAAACCTTCATGATTAAAGCGGGCGCTCAACGCCTGGCGGCTGAGCTTGGCTTAATTTTAGTGAGTCCAGATACCAGCCCACGTGGCGCCAATATTGAAGGTGATAACAGTAATTGGGATTTTGGTGTGGCTGCCGGCTTTTATTTAGATGCCACGCAAGCACCTTGGGCTAAGCATTACCGCATGGAAAGTTACATCACCAGCGAGTTGCTACCCTTGGTGTTAGCCCAGTTTCCAGCCGAAGCAAAACGTGTTGGTATTTTTGGCCACTCCATGGGTGGCCATGGCGCCATCACCTTGGCATTAAAGCATCCAGATAAGTTTCACTCGGTCTCTGCCTTTGCACCAATCGCTGCGCCCATGGATTGCCCTTGGGGTCAAAAAGCGTTTAGCGGCTACTTAGGAGATGACCGTGAGCTTTGGGCATTACACGACAGCTGCGCCCTACTGACCTCGGGGCGACGCTGTCCTCCACTATTGGTCGATCAAGGTCTCTCTGATCAGTTTTTAGCAGAGCAATTAGGAATAGATCAATTAGAGCGTGTGTGCAAAACGCTAGAACAACCACTACAACTAAGACGACATGCGGGTTACGACCATGGCTACTATTTTATTAGTAGCTTCATGGCCGATCACTTAGCCCATCATGCCCAACAGCTTAATTAAGTCGCGGCTGCGGCTTCTTCAGAGGCCGCATCACGACCTAGCTTTTCAACAAACAGGGTCTGTGTGGGATAAGCAAACTCAATACCTTCTTCAGTAAAGCGTTCAAAGAGCTGCAAATTGATTTCCTGCTGTGCATTACGGAAGGCAATAAACTCCGGATTCAACATCCAGTACACCACCTCAAAGTCTAATGATGAGTCACCAAACTGAACAAAGTGAGCACGATCAAAGCGTGTAGCCTCAAGGTCATCAATAATTTTCTGCACAATACGTGTAATGTCTTTGAGCTTTGATGCGGGTGTTTGATAGATCACGCCAAAGCGGAAAAGAATACGACGCTCTTCCATGCGCTTGTAGTTTCTAATTCGTGTTTTGAGCAAGTCACCATTAGAAATTACAATTTGCT
>CAMTYC010000096.1:0-13017 GCA_947085865.1 uncultured Moraxellaceae bacterium | reverse complement strand
GCCAGCTCTAGGTACATTTCAAAGTGACGCGATTCTGAGCGCAGCAGGTATTCGTAATAACGCTTTAATTCATCGTCTAAATGCGGCGCGATGGCGGCAAAGCGTTCACAAGAGCGCGCTTCGACAAAGGCGCCAATAATCATCAGGTCAACTAAATGACCAGGTTCGCTGGTGCGTACATGTTGACGCATGCCATGGGCATAACGCGAGGCGGTCACCGCTTCCCAGGTGATGCCACGGCGAGTTAACAAGTCACGCACCTGCTCATAATGCAGTAATTCTTCACGTGCCAACTGCGCCAAATACACTTGCAGCTCGTCATGAAAGCCATAACGAAAAAGCAGATTCATGGCGGTGCCAGCGGCTTTTTTCTCGCAATTAGCATGGTCGCGCAGCAGTAGCGGAATATCTTTTAACGCCTCGTCTATCCAGGCTTGTGGTGTGGCACAGGGCAAAAAGTCATGAACAGCTTGCAAGTCTTGCATCATTTCAAACGTCATTTGGCCAAAAATTCAGACCGAATTGTAACGCATGACTTGGTCATACAGAGGTCATCGACTATCCTTCCCGCGCATATAAAGATAAGAGTTAATGATGGATACTCAAAAATTAAATGCAAAAGACAAACTGTCGCTTGCCCTACTTCGCTTTTTTAGCCGTTGGTCCTTAGCCGCACTGCAGCGTTTTGCTGGCTTTTTAGGTGCGTTGATTGCACGTTTTAAAAACGGCAGCCAATACCAAACGGTGCTGAAAAACTTGACCCTGTGTTTCCCGGAACAAACTGACCAGTGGCGTCATGAAAAAACGCGCGAAACCTTAATTGCCACCGCCAAAACAGCGTTTGAATTTGCCAAAACTTGGGGTATGCCCACCGATTACAGCGTTGGCAAAATTCGCCAGGTGCATGGTGAGGAAATTTTTCATGCCGCGCTGGCTGAAGGCAAAGGGGTGATTGGCATTGTGCCGCATTGGGGCACATGGGAATTTATGAATGCTTGGGTGAACCAATTCACGGCCCCCATCATTATGTACAAACCGGGCAAACAGCCGGGTGTGGACATGTTTGTGGCAGAAGCGCGTGGCCGCTTAAATGCGAGCGTTGTGCCTACCGATGACGGTGGTGTACGCACACTGTTTAAAGGCCTGCGCAAAGGTGCCTTTACCGCCATCCTGCCCGACCATATTCCGAATGAACAAGGTGGCATTTTTGCGCCGTTTTTTGGCATTAATACTTGGACTGGCGTGATGGTGCCGAAGCTGGTGCATCGCACCGGTTGCCGCGTGATTGTGATGGGCTGCCTGCGGCGCGAAGATGGTGACGGTTTTGATATTTATTTCTTGCCGGGTGATGCCGATATTGGTCATGAAGACTTATTAACCGCCACTACAGCTATGAATCGCTCCATGGAAATGCTCATACGCATGGCGCCTGAGCACTACCAATGGAATTATAAGCGTTTCAAGAAAAATGCAGAGCTGGCAAATCCGTACTAAATGACAGGCCTTGCTCTACCGAGCGAGGCTTGATGTAGTGCAAGCTGGTGACCAAAATGAACACCAGCAACATCGAAACACCAAGCTGAAACAAGCGCTTAGCACGCACTTTGTCAAAGAAAAACGTAACTGCAGCCAGCACCAAAAACAGTACACAGGCCACCGCAGCAAACACAACTAACATCATCAACATACGGGCAAATCCCTTTTTCTTACTTATTTGCCCGCCATCATAAACTACTTTTTAAGCTTTGCTTCAATGGCTGGCCACACCGCTTTTAATAATATGGGCTGAGCTTCGGCCGATGGATGAATGCCATCTGCTAAGAAAAATTTCGGGTCGGTGGCAATGTCCGCTAAGAAAAACGGCACCAAGGTTACCGATTTAGCCTTGGCAACGTCACTGAATGTGCGCTGAAATTGATTGGCATAACGCGCGCCATAGTTCAGTGGAATGCGCATTTCTAGTAGCAACACCTTAGCGCCAGTCGCCTTAGACTGGTCAATCATGGCTATTAAATTAGCCTGCATATTTTTCAATGGCAAGGCGCGCAGACCATCATTGCCACCTAACTCAATCACTACTAATGCAGGTTTATGCTCGTTTAAGAGTTTACCTAAACGCGAACGTCCACCTGCTGTCGTCTCGCCAGAAACGCTTCCATTGATTACCGTGTGCTTATACCCTCGCTGAGTTAGCTGATTTTGTAGCAGTGCAACCCAGCCCTGCTGTATGGGCATGCCGTAGGCGGCAGATAATGAATCGCCCATGACCAAAATACGCGGCGTTGTAGCCCATGCTGGGCTGCTCCAACTCGCTAATAAAACACACAGGATAGAAAGAAATCTCATGACGCATGCGGTCCTAGCCAACAAAGTAAGCAAGTACATTAACAGTGGTGAGCAATCATTGCCCATACTGCAAAACATTAACTTGAGCATTACCCAGGGTGCCACGGCCGCAATAGTTGGCCCATCTGGGGTGGGTAAAACCACACTGCTGTCCTTACTGGCGGGGCTAGACACGCCCAGCAGCGGTCAAATCACACTGGCTGGCACCGACATTACCGCTTGTGATGAAGAGGAGCGCACCACCTTAAGAGCCGGTCGTATTGGTTTTGTGTTTCAGTCATTCCAGTTATTGCCGGGCTATAGCGCGCTAGAAAATGTGGTGTTAGCAGCGGAGCTGGCTAATATCCCCTCGCCTCGTGAGGCCGCTATTAAAGCATTGGAAAATGTAGGCCTTGGCCATCGCCTAAAGCATGTACCCAGTCGTTTATCCGGCGGTGAACAACAACGTGTGGCCCTAGCCCGCGCCTTTGTCGGCAAACCGCAAATTTTGTTTGCGGATGAACCCACCGGTAACTTAGACGCCAACACGGGCGCCGGCATTATCGAACAGTTGTTTGCACTTAATGCAGATGCCGGCACAACCCTGATTTTAGTCACCCACGATGCCGCTTTGGCCAGCAAATGCCAGCAAGTCTGGCAGCTGAGTGATCAAGGGCTGACACTGTCATGAACTGGATTTTAAGTAATGCTTGGCGTCGTTGCCGACAAGCTTGGCAGCATGGTGAGCTTTATGTGCTGGTGTTGGCCTTAGCTTTATCAGTAGCGGCCGCTAGTGCCGTCGGCATTTTTAATGACCGCTTATGGCGAGCTTTGGTTGCCCAAGGTGGCGACACCCTCGGTGCGGATTTAATTGTCACTAGCCGACAACCCATACCTGATGATTTAAACCAACAGCTGATTTCTGCCGCCGCTGATCACTCCAAAACCGTGGTGATGAACTCTGTGGTTTGGCATGGTGAAGAATCGGTATTAACCGGCATCAAAGCCATCGAGTCTAACTACCCTTTGCGTGGTGAGCTGCGTGTCAGTGATGAGCCTTATGGTGAAGAACGCCAAGCGCAAGGCGTTCCAGCGCCGGGCACGGCCTGGGCCGATGCCAGACTTTGGGCCGCACTAGAACTAAGCACCAATGCCGTTATTGAAGTGGGTGCTAGCACTCTCACCGTCACCCAGTTATTAAGCCATGAACCAGATCGAGGTGCGGGTTTTGCTGATCTTGCACCGCGCTTAATCATCAACGCCATCGACCTAACTAGCACAGGACTTTTGCAGCCAGGCAGCCGCGCCACCTATGGTTTGTTGCTGGCCGCCGAAGGTGCGGCACTGGATCAGCTAAAACAAATCGAACTGCCGGATGGTGTTCGCTCGCGCAGCACAGACAACGCACGCCCCGAAGTAAGCCGATCGTTAAACCGCGCCAATGACTTTTTAAACCTAGCGGCAATGGCAGCAATGTTATTAGCCGCCGCGGCAATTGGCCTGAGTGCCTGGCAGTATGGTCAACGCCTGCAGCCAGAAGTTGCCTTGCTGCGCTGCTTAGGTGCCAGGCGCAAACGCATTTTAAGCAGCCTATTAATCAGCGTTTTTATTATCACGCTATTTGCCGGCGCTATTGGCATTGCCATAGGTTATGCCGCCCAAGCTATCTTGGCTGAAATGAGCAGCAGCCTGCTACAACAAACACTGCCAGCCGCCAGCCTGTGGCCAGCCCTAAAAACTATGGTGCTGGCACTATTGTTAGTAGCCGGTTTTGTGTTGCCAGCGCTATGGCAGGCCAGTGCCACGCCACCGGTGCGGGTGTTGCAACAACAAACCACACTGCAGCACCGTACGTGGGTGTTAGTGGCGTTAGGCCTTACTAGTCTGAGCGCTGCCTTTGTGGTGCAAACCGGTCAGTTACGCCTTGCCCTTTTAACCTTGTTGGGCACACTGGCCACAGCTGCCGTATTAGCGGCACTGGGTTTTGTGTTGCTGCAACTACTACAACCGTTACGCCAACGTAGTCAGTCTGGGCTTAGGTTGGCACTGGCTAATTTAGCGCGCCGACGCAGCACCACGGTGGCGCAGATTGTCGCTTTTGGCCTTGGTTTATTAGCGCTTTTGCTGTTATCAGTAGTGCGCCAAGACTTGCTGTCTAGCTGGCAAGATCGGTTACCACTCGATACTCCTAATCAGTTTTTAATCGATATCCAACCGCATCAGGTTGATGAGCTACGTGTATTTTTGTCTGAGCGCGAGCTGAGTAATGCGCGTTTATGGCCGATGGCGCGCGGACGTTTAACTGCCTTAAATGGTGTGGAAGTCACCGCTGATAGTTTTGACGATGTGGAAACACAGCGTTGGATTAATCGTGACTTTAATATCTCGTGGACCACCGAGCTCAGTGAAGACAATACGCTAACCGAAGGTGATTGGTGGGGTGAAGCCGGTGTTGGCCAGCCACTGCTATCTGCCGACAGTTATGCCAAAGAGCGCCTGAACCTAAAACTTGGCGACACCCTGACCTTAAGCTTTGCTGGTGCGGAAACCACGCTCACCGTGGCCAATTTTCGTGAAATTGATTGGTCTTCGTTTCAGCCCAACTTCTTTTTACTGGCCACTCCGGGTACACTGCCCGACACCCCCACCACTTGGCTAACCAGCTTTTATTTGCCCGAATCACAACGCACCGCCTTGCGTGAACTCAATCGCGAATTCCCTAATGTGACGGCACTGGACTTAACCGCGTTAATGGCGCAAGTACGCGAAATTATCGACCGTATTGTACAGGCCATGGAATTTGTCTTTTTGTTTACGCTAGCTGCAGGACTTACCGTCATGCTAGCCGCCATGGAGGCCAGTCGTGATGAGCGTCGCCGTGAAATCGCGTTACTGCGTGCCTTGGGCGCCACTCGGCAGCGTATAAGACGTGCCTTATTGACGGAATTGGCGATATTGGGTGCACTAGCAGGTGCGGTGGCCGCAGTCGCTGCGCATTTGATTGGTAGTTTGATTGCGCAGCAGGTTTTTTCACTGCCTTATGCCCTAAACCCTTGGTTATGGATTTATGGCTGCGGCGGTGGCGCTGTACTAGTTGCTGCCCTGGGCTGGTTTAGCCTACGCAGCACGGTGAATGTATCGCCACAGAGTGTGCTGCAAAGCGCGCGTTAATACGACTTAGGAAGCACAAATGAGCGCGACGATATCCTCTCACCGACAGCCGAGGACACCGGCTTTAGATAATCCCAATACCCATGCGTTGCGTGTAGAGCTACGCCAATATTTTATTGATACCTTTAGTGGCTATGAACGTCTATTCGAAGTTTTAAGCTGTGATGAGGCGTATTACAAAAAGCCAATCCCCCTGCGTCATCCCCTGATTTTTTATTTCGGCCACACCGCCACATTTTTCATTAACAAGTTGCTACTGACACGTTTGATTAGTCAGCGTATTAACCCACGTTTTGAGTCACTGTTTGCTGTTGGTGTCGACGAAATGAGCTGGGATGACCTTAATGACCAGCACTATGACTGGCCGACGGTGGCCGAGGTTGCCCAGTATCGTCAGCAAGTGCGACATGCCGTGTTAGACATTATTGATAACAGCCCACTTGAAGGCCCCATCACCTGGGAGCATCCGTGGTGGGCCATCATCATGGGCATTGAGCATGAACGTATTCATCTCGAGACCTCATCGGTATTAATCCGCCAGCACGAATTAAGTATGGTGCATTCACACCCTGCTTGGGCACCTTGCCGTCAACACGGTTTAGCGCCGGAAAATCGACTGATCACGGTCACCTCTGGCAGCACCACACTTGGCAAATCTCGACAACACAATTTATACGGCTGGGACAATGAGTACGGTCAACGCACAGCGGATGTGGCCGAGTTTGCTGCCAGTGAATTTTTGGTGAGCAACCAAGAATTTTTGGCCTTTGTAAAAGCCGGTGCCTACCAGCAGCCACAATGGTGGGATGAAGAAGGACTGGCTTGGCAGCAGTATAGCCAAGCCACCATGCCGACTTTTTGGCGACGCACGGAGAGCGGAAGTTATCGCCTGCGCTTAATGACCGAAGAAGTGAATATGCCTTGGGATTGGCCGGTGGAAGTAAACTGCTTGGAAGCCCGTGCCTTTTGCAAATGGTTATCGGCACAACGTGGCCAACCCATTCGCTTGCCCAGTGAGGACGAGTGGTATCGCTTGTATGACGTAGCCCATGCCGGAACAGAGCTGAAGGCCAACATCCACCTAGACCATTACGCCTCGTCCTGCCCTGTCACCAGCTTTAAGCAAGGCGACTTTTATGACGTGACCGGCAATGTCTGGCAATGGACTAATACCCCCATCTATCCCTTTGCTGGTTTTGATGTGCACCCGATTTATGATGACTTCACCACCCCCACCTTTGATGAAAAACATAATCTAATTAAAGGTGGCTCGTGGATTTCAACTGGCAATGAATCACTGCGCAGTGCGCGTTATGCTTTCCGCAGACACTTTTTTCAACATGCGGGATTCCGTTATGTTAGTAGCAGCCATCCGGAGCCCACAGTGACCAACACCTATTACGAAACCGATCGCCAGCTCTCGGAATATGCCGAATTCCATTTTGGCGATAACTATTTTGATGTACCGAATTTTCCTAAAGCCTTGGCCAAGCACGGCTTACAAGCCTGCGCCAATAAACCACAACGGCGTGCGCTAGACTTAGGCTGTGCCACCGGCCGCGCCAGCTTTGAGTTAGCCAAACACTTTGAGCATGTCACCGGCATTGATTTTTCAGCACGTTTTATCAACCTGGCGGTGCAACTAACCGACACCGGCCAGTGCCGATACACCTTGGTCGATGAGGGTGAGCTGGTCAGTTATAAAACCCGCGATTTGAGCGAGCTGGGATTAGCCGATGCCGCAAAACGTGTCGAATTTTTCCAAGGTGATGCCTGCAACCTAAAACCACAATTTACCGATTACGACTTTATTTTGGCCGCCAACTTAATTGACCGCCTATACGACCCTGCCCTGTTTTTAGCGCAGATTCATCAGCGCTTATTGTTGGGTGGTGTGTTGATGCTGACCTCACCCTATACCTGGTTAGAAGACCACACGCCGCGCCCAGCGTGGTTGGGCGGCTTCAAAAAAGATGGCGAAAGCTGGACCACATTAGACGCATTAAAGGCGCATCTGGCACCGCATTTCCGCTTAATTGAAGAGCCCACGGACATTCCCTTTGTGATTCGCGAAACACGCCGTAAATATCAGCACTCCTTAGCTGAAGCTACGTTGTGGGAACGCATCGCATGAGCCTCGTGTTCGACTTTGATCAGGTGATCGATCGTCGCAATACCGACTGCGAGAAATACGATGGTCGCGAGCGTTTATTTGGTAATCCCGATGTGACGCCGTTATGGGTTGCAGACATGGACTTTGCTGCACCGCCACCGGTATTGGATGCGTTGCAGCAACGTTTAAGCCATGGTGTGTTGGGTTATAGCCAAGTATCAAACACCGTCTTTGAGCACATTGGAAAATGGTGTCAGCAACATCACAACTGGTCTTTGAGCAATCAGCACCTATTGATTTGCCCCGGTGTGGTGCCAGCGCTTTATGCCTGCGTACAAGCCTTCAGCCAGCCCGGTGATGGTGTCATTGTGCAGTCGCCGGTGTATCCCTATCTTTTCAGCGCAGCCACCACCAACGACCGCAAACTACTGATCAATCCATTGCTTGAGCACAATGGTGAATATCACATGGACTGGGATGGACTCGAGCAGCTAGCGCCACAGGCCAAACTGCTACTGTTATGTTCTCCGCATAATCCGGTGGGACGAGTATGGCGTGTTGATGAATTAGAGCGTCTGCTGGCGATTGCTGAACGCCACGACTTAATCATTATCAGTGATGAGATTCATGCCGACTTGGTATTTGCGCCACATCAACACACGGTATTGGCGTCATTACCCAATGCCGGCCAACGCGTAATCACCGCCATGGCACCCAGCAAAACTTTCAATATTCCCGGCCTTAGCATGTCGTGGCTGGCATTGCCCAGTGCAGCACAACGTGAAGCCGTGAAAGCCGCGTTTGCCAAACTGCATGTCAGTATGAGTAATCCCTTAAGCTTAGTTGCCACTGAAGCGGCTTACGCCCACGGTGAGCCATGGCTGTCGCAATTAATGGCCTATCTGGCGCAAACCCGCGATGAAGTTTTGGCCTTACTGGCACCCACTGCCATTCGGGCATCACCACTGCAGGCCACCTACTTGCTGTGGTTAGACTTCCGCGCCTTTGGCCTGCCAGAAGCCGACATGATGCAACGGCTGATTCATGACGCGCAGGTGGGCTTAAGTGCCGGCAGTTGGTTTGGCGAAACCGGCCACGGCTTTTTGCGTCTAAACATCGCGGCACCGCGAGCACTGGTTTTAGATGCTGTTCAGCGTATTATTTCTACTACCGCAACACTTAATATAAGGACTTCACCATGATCGCTTATGTCACCATTGGCACCAACGATATCGAAAAAGCCAAAGCCTTTTATTTAGAACTCTTAAGTGATTTTAAAGCCAGAATTTTGGTCGATATTGGTCGCTTGGCCTTAATTGGCCCATCAATGGGCAAACCTATGATTTCCGTTTGCACTCCACACAACCAAGAGCCGGCCCATCCTGGCAACGGCAATATGATTGCCATCCCTGCCGGCTCACGCGAAAACGTGGATGCCCTTTATGCCAAAGCGATTAGCCTTGGCGCCACTTGCGAAGGCAAGCCAGGCGAGCGTATGCCGACATTTTATGGTGGTTATATTCGCGATTTAGACGGCAATAAGTTAGCTTTTATTCATATGGGTTAAAACCCAGTTGAATCGGTAGGCGCACTTGAGTATCATGCGCGCCTACCCCGAAGGCGCATAGCTCAGTTGGTTAGAGCACCACCTTGACATGGTGGGGGTCAGCAGTTCGAGTCTGCTTGTGCCTACCAAATTTCAAAACCCGCAAAGCGTTAAGCTGAGCGGGTTTTGTCGTTTTAGAGAACCATAAAAGTGCAAATAAACAGCACTTATAAAATCTAAACTTGCCCTCAAATTGCCCTCGGGTTGCCCACATATTTTTTAGTTATTTTTGTGCCGTTCAAAACTATCCATTTTTTGCTGATTTTCGACCCCTACCCTAGCCTTATCAACAAATCTTGCCCACATACAAAATAAAGTGTTCTTATTTAATGGCTTAGGACAAGCTTCCACAAAACTATGGGCAAGATCTCGCCCAAAAAAAAGGGGCTCTACAAAAGAGCCCCTTTTCACAAGCAGCCATTAGATATAACTAAGCATCCGCTTCATATTCAAAAATATCACCTACAGAACAATCAAAAAATGCACACAACTTATTCATAGACTCAAGATCTATGCGTGAAACATCATCCTTGTGCATCAGGGTTAGCAATGTTCGGGAAATCCCTGTTTCCCTATTCAACTCAGAAATGTTGATTCGTTTCTGTGCCATCAACATGTGTAAGTTGCATTTAATCATCTAGAACACCAATTTTTTTTAATAAAAAGCAAATTGCTCTTGTGTAGATCATTTTGTTGTCGTATATTGCTCTTTAGGAGATCAAATTAATGATTAAGCAGTCATCTTGATCTTCTAAATAACAATGGTCATATGAGGACATCAAAAATGCAAGTTACTTTACTCACAACAGACGAACTGGCTGCTCGCATCCGATACAACGCCCGATATATCCGCCGACACTTAGTTGATTACAAACTTATTGAAGGCATTCACTACACCCGTCCGTTTGGTGGCAAAAAACTACTTTTTATATGGGAACGAATCGAGTCTGAAATCCTCGCGCCCATTAACGAACAACCAATGTTTTCGAAAGGAGCTTAAGCATGGCCTCAATTCGAGTACACAAAAGTGGAAAGCTTTATATCGATTTTAGATACCTTGGTGAGCGTATTCGCGAAACATCACTGCTAGACGATACACCAACGAACAGACGACGAATGAAGTCGCTTGCTCAAGTAATTGACGCTCAAATTACCTTGGGAAAATTCGATTACGCTGAACACTTTCCAAATAGTAAAAATTTAAAAAACATTGAGCTACTAGAACGTCGTCATCAGAGTGGTAACTCAAGCACAAAGATGCCCTCGTTTGCTGAAGTTACAAACATTTGGCTAAAAGAGCATGAGGTAGAGTGGCGTCCAAACTACATAACAACAATCAATCAATTGTTTAATAGGCACATCCTGCCGTTTTTAGGGCATATGCCAGTAGATGCTATAACAAGAGAAGTCATAATCCACTTTCGTAATGAACGGGTTCATTATCGTTCCTCTGGGGGATTACGCCTCCAAAACGACACAATAAACCGCATTATGACACTTGTAAAAGCAGTCATAGAACATGCTTGCTTTGAGTTCAATCTAAAAACACCCTTCCAAAGAGTTAAAAAATTAAAAGAGGAAAAACGCTCAGTCGAGCCCTTCTCGATTGATGAAATGAACCGAATGTTAGCTGATGTTCGAGCTGACTTTAGGGACTACCTCATCGTTAAATTTTTCACTGGTCTTCGAACGGCTGAAATTAATGGCTTACGGTGGAAATATGTTGATCTTGATCGCGGTGAAATCTTAATTCGTGAAACCTTCTGTAAGGGACGATTTGATTACACCAAAAACGATCACTCACAACGAGAAATTCGAATCACATCTATCGTGCGCGAAGCATTGGAGCGTCAACTAAAGGTAACAGGTCATTTTGGCAAGGATGGTGTTGTATTTTGCTCCCGAAATGGCAGTCCACTAGACGACCATAACTTCTGCAACCGTATCTGGAAGCCTATGTTAGAGGATCTCAACATTCCCTATCGACGGCCTTATAACACTAGGCACACCGCCGCCACCATCATGCTCGCCTCAGGTGAAAGCCCTGAATGGGTTGCTCGCCAGTTAGGTCATGCCAATACGCAGATGCTTTTTACGGTTTATAGCCGCTTTGTTCCGAACTTAACGCGAAATGATGGCAGTGCATTAGATCGTTTATTAGCTAACACCATTCAGGCTGCCTAAGGAGAGTCGTAATAATGAAAGTTATTCACTTAGATGTAGAACGTAAGCGTCGCCAACTATCTTGTTCACAGCAGCTTGTGGCGCGTATGGCTAAGTCGTTGCAGCAAACCTACGCGGTTAGCAAAGATCTACAGCTCGCTGTGTATTTTGGCTACGACAAACGCCTGACCAATGAAGAGGCGATTTCGTTATGGATTAACGAGGTACTGCAGTCACTTGATCAAGAGCTTGCCGAGCGGATTTTTCCCACATTGTGTGATCGCTTTGAAACGAAGCTAAGCCGGCTACCGACACATATGCATGGTGGAGATATGTGATGTTGCTACATGTTGCTGACTTGGGAGGCTACTTGAACAAAGATGTTCAGTTCCACGCACAGCTGGTTGGGCGTCGTATATGCCGCAGTGATACGGGATATGACTTTTATCGCCTTCAATTTGTTGAAAATGGGCAGGCTATAGATGGGGTCGTTTGGTGGAACAGCCCCATCTATGCGCTTGTCGGGCAGCTTGATCTGTCAGTGCCTCCACGTGTTGAGGTGCTCGGTCATGTAGACGGCGACAAGTGCTCATTACGTATCCGCATTAGCAACCTGTGTATTGCTTATCAGAGCTTACATAGTAATAGCGCTTGGATGATACCCATCCAAGCGCTAGACGCTTACTTCATGCTGTATAGCTATCTGCAAGAAATGTCTAAAGGTGGCCTAGCAACATTCATGTCGGCAGTATTTTTAGATGAGGACATCACACCCGCTTATTTACGCTGCCGAGGAAGTGCTAATCATCACCATAAATTTATGGGCGGTCTATTAGTACATAGCGTTCAGGTAGCTAACTTAGTTCAGACTCAATCAATTTGCTTAGGGTTATCTCAAGAGGAAACCGAGCTTGGGATTGCTGGAGCACTTCTGCATGATTTAGGAAAAATTGAAGTGGTGGGGGAAGCAAACCCAAGACCAAAAGACCCTAGCTTGTTCTCGCATGAGGTCACTACTATTAAGCTTCTAGCGCCTCACTTAAAGCTACTAACATCTATTGATTCACGGACTGCATGGACGATTGAGCACATCTTTCATCAGATGATCCCGCCTCAAAAATCAAAGATTGCCTCGCTGGTCATTTGTGACCTGATACGAACTGCTGACCAGCTTTCTGCAGCGTCCAATAATAAAAAAGGTATTGATGACTTTTTAAGTATTGGAAAGCACTCGCAGCTACATCCTATAAAAATGGAAGCAATCCAAAAAAGACAATTAGCTCTATTTAATGAAGCGGTTTAAGTCCAGCTGAAGGCATGAAGTTCTTGGGTATTTTCTAAGCTGCCTGTACGGCAGTGAACCAGCCTCGGCTTTGCCACGCTTTCCACCGTTCTTTCTAAGCTGCCTGTACGGCAGTGAACGGCTTCTTGTGCAGTCGACGTCCCCCCGTATTTGAGTAGCACGTAGTTTTAGAGTCCAATCCCACTATCTGGAGATTGGATATGAAAAAGCGTTTTACTGAAGAACAAATTATTGGCTTCTTGCGTGATATTGAGGCCGGTGTTGCTGTTAAAGATCTTTGTCGTCAGCACGGTTTCTCAGAAGCGAGCTATTACGTTTGGCGCAACAAATATGGTG
>CAMTYC010000095.1:0-11507 GCA_947085865.1 uncultured Moraxellaceae bacterium | reverse complement strand
GAAAGCCTTCTTGCTGCTTAAACGAGGCGTCATGCTCTTCGTCAACAATAATCAAACCCGGTTTTAACAACGGCACATAGACTGCCGAGCGAGTGCCGATAACAATGCCAGCCTCACCTTGTGCTGCCTCACGCCAGGCCTGCCAGCGCTCACGATCGGTTAGCCCTGAATGCATTACCACCACTAAGCAGCGAAAGCGAGCGCGAAAACGTGCCACGGTTTGTGGCGTCAGCCCAATTTCTGGCACTAACACCAACACTTGTTGGCCACGCGCCAAAACCGATGCAATAGCCTGTAGATACACCTCTGTTTTACCACTGCCAGTGACTCCATGAAGCAGCGACACCTTAAAGCAAGGCTGGTCTTGTGTGAGTGCGCTCAACGCCAAGGCTTGCTCAGCATTTAAGGTCAACGGGGGCTGTGCTAGCGCTGCTGTTATCACTGGCACAGCGTGTGGCTGATCTACAAGCTCAACCACTTCTTTGACCAACAAAGCACGAAGGCTGTCACGACTGGCACCTAGAGCCATTAAAGTTCGCTCACCAAGCCCAGCAGTGTGCTCATGTAATATTTGCCAGGCGACAAGCTGTTTAGGTGCACGCTGAAGACTATCTGGTGCTAATGCCATGCCACGTGGCGTTAGCCGCCATATTTGCGGCGCAGGCGCTGTACTGGCCTCACCTTGGCGCAACAATACTGGCAGCATTTGCAGCAATGCATCACCCAGTGGGTGCTGATAATACTGTGCTGACCACTTGGCTAATCGCCATAATGCATCCGGCAATAGTGGTGTTTGATCGATGATGTCTTGAATCGGCTTCAACTTTGCCAACGGCACATCGGTGTTTGCCGCTTCGCCAACCACCAAGGCGACAACCTCGCGCCGACCGAATGGCACGCGCACACGACAGCCCGGCGCTGGCATATTCATAGCCGCCGGCAATAAATAGTCAAAACAGCGCCGCAACGGCGATGGCAAAGCCACTTGGACAATTTTCATAGCGCCTAAGCGTAGCACTAGCATTCACCGCCGTTTGCTTATTTGTTGCACAGACAGGGGGATTTCGCCTATCATCTGCGCCCTTGTTGAGTCTGGCTGCAGCGAAGCGACTGCTGCGGTAGACCAAGAGAATGGCTCGTTATCGTGCCTGACCGTTTGCTAAACCCTATGTTTTGCCCGGCAGGAAGGCGATTTCCCATATAACCCGTTCCTTGATTGGTATTTATTATGCGTGCAGATATTCACCCAAATTACACTGACGTCACTGTTACTTGCTCATGCGGCAACGTATTCAAAACACGTTCGACTCGCGGCAAAGACTTTTTAGTCGACGTTTGCTCAAACTGTCACCCGTTCTACACCGGCACTCAGAAAGTGGCTGATACCGGCGGACGCATTGACAAGTTCAAGCAGCGCTTTGGCGCTCGCAGCTTCAAAAAGGCTTAATTGGCCTAGAACTGCGCTTTGCCGAAAAGGCGGATGCTCTGTGTTTAGGAGCCTCCGCCTTTTTTATTGCCACTTTGTTGATACAATCTCCCCCCTATTTCTTAGCCCTTTGGTTTTAAGTCTCCATGAAGCACGCTCTTGAACGCTTACTGCAAAACGCCCTAACGCAACTTCGTGACACTCAGGTGTTACCAGCTGATTTCGCCCCTAGCATTCAGCTTGAGCGCACGCGCGACAAAGCGCATGGCGACTGGGCAACCAATGTGGCCTTAATGAGTGCTAAAGCGGCTGGACGTAAACCGCGTGAAATTGCCGAAGCGATTGTGGCGGCCCTGCCTGCCTCCAAGCTGATCACCAAAATTGAAATTGCTGGCCCTGGCTTTATTAATTTCTTTTTGGATGGCAGCAGTGACTTTTTGATTTTTAAAGACATTTTGCAGCAAGGTACTGAGTATGGCCGTGCCCCTCGTTTAGGCCAGTCATTGCAAGTCGAATTTGTTTCCGCTAATCCAACATCAGCCTTACACGTTGGCCATGGCCGCGGCGCCGCCTATGGCATGACAGTTGCTAATTTGCTTGATGCCGCTGGCTTTGATGTGCAACGTGAGTACTACGTCAATGATGCCGGCCGACAAATGGCGATTTTGGCCACCTCGACCTATTTACGTTATCTAGAGCTAAACGGTGAAACACTAACCTTCCCAAGTAATGGTTATCGTGGCGACTACGTGCGTGATATTGCTCAACAAGTCAGCGCAGCAGACGGCACCCGTTGGTTAAACTCAGCCGCTACTGTTTTTGCCAATGTGTCGCCCGACCTGCAGTTAGATGACTTTGGCACTGTCATTGCGGGCGACAAAGAGGCTCATATTGACGACCTTATTCGCAATAGCCGCCAGCTACTTGGCGATGAAGGTTTTGATGTGTTTTTCCGTGCTGCCTTGGATGGCATTTTAAATGACATCCGTGACGACCTAGCCGACTTTGGTGTGCACTATGACTGCTGGTTCTCCGAGCGCAGCTTGGCCGATGACGGTGCCATCCAACGAGCAGTAGAGCGCCTGCAAGCTAACGGCCATGTCTATGAGTTAAATGGTGCACTGTGGTTCCGCTCAACCACGTTTGGCGATGATAAAGACCGTGTGCTGGTACGTGACAATGGCCAAGGCACTTACTTTGCCTCTGATGTGGCCTATCACTTAAATAAATTTGAACGTGGTTTTGATCGTGTGCTCAATATTTGGGGCGCCGACCACCATGGCTACATCGCTCGTGTCAAAGCAGCAATTACTGCTTTGGGTCTTGATGCTGGCCGTTTGGATGTGCAGCTGGTGCAGTTCGTCTCGTTATGGCGTGGTGGTGAACAAGTGCAAATGTCGTCGCGCTCAGGCCAGTTCATTCCACTGCGCGAGCTGCGTGCAGAAGTCGGTAACGATGCCGCACGGTTTTACTACATTACCCGCAAAAGCGAGCAGCATATCGACTTTGACCTCGACCTAGCGGTGTCACAAAGCAAAGATAATCCCGTTTATTACGTTCAATATGCCCATGCTCGTGTATGTTCAATGTTTGATCGTTTAAGCCAAGAAGGCTTGAGCTACGACCGTGACCATGCACTGACTTGCTTAAATGCACTAACGCAAGACAGTGAGCGCGACCTTGCTCAGCGTCTGGCGCGTTACCCAGAGCTGCTACAAAAAGCGGCTGTCGCCTATGAGCCTCACCAGTTAGCAAACTACTTAAAAGAGTTAGCCGCTGAGTTTCATGGCTGGTACAACAACTGCAAAGTGTTGGTTGAGGATGATGCTACTCGTCATGCGCGCTTGCTGCTCTGTGAAGCCACCCGTCAGGTGTTAGCTAATGGCCTACAACTCTTAGGGGTTGCCGCCCCCGAACGCATGTAGGAAGCGATGTAATGACTAAGCGAACACCGCCCCGCGGCGCTAGCCGAACGCCTGTTAAGCGTTCAACGAATCCGCACCAAAGTCCACGTTATGGCGCCAAGCCAGCCAAGGCCGCGGCGCGCAATGCTGGGCAGCAAAAAGCCAAACCCAACCCATTAAGCCAAATCAAACGTGGCCCACTGTTAGTTGGCGTTTTGTTATTGGCGTTATTGGTGGCGTTTATTTATCACGTTCGCAAACAAGATCTGCCAGAACAGCCAGTTCAGCCTGCCGCTCTCAGCACCACGCCAACCGAGGAAGCCAAACCTAAGCCTGAACCGGTTCGTGCGGTCGACCAACTACAGTTTTATGACATCTTACCCAATGAAAGAATTTTGCCGAAACGCCAGCCCGTTAACACACCGGCGCCAAGACCTTCGGCACAAGCCGAAGCGCCACGTCAGCTGTGGTTACAGGTTGGCGTGTTTCGTCAGCAGTCATTAGCCGACTTCCGACAAGAGAAGGTTGTCAGCGCTGGCATGCCAGCGCGCGTTGAAGCTGGCACAGATGCAGCAGGCGAAACCATGTATCGCGTATTAGCAGGCCCATTTGCTGGGCCAGAGGCACATGATCGTGCACGCCGCGAGCTCATTGAGTCTGGCATAGACGCCATCCCTATTAATTATTCTGGAGTATCGCCATGACGACTATTTTGTCTGTACGCCGCGGCAATACCGTAGTGCTTGGCGGTGACGGCCAAGTATCACTAGGCAACACCGTCATGAAGGGCAATGCCCGCAAAGTGCGTCGTTTATATCGCGACCAAGTAATCGCTGGTTTTGCCGGCGGCACTGCCGATGCCTTTACCTTATTTGAATACTTTGAAGCCAAGCTAGAGAAGCACTCTGGGCATCTAACCCGTGCCGCAGTTGAAATGGCCAAAGACTGGCGCACTGACCGCACCTTAAGGCGCCTAGAGGCACTACTTGCTGTCGCCGACAAATCAGCATCGCTGATTATTACCGGCAATGGTGATGTGCTTGAGCCTGAGCACGGCATTATTGCGATCGGATCAGGCGGCAACTTTGCCTTAGCCGCAGCACGCGCCTTAGTCGATCACACCGAATTATCAGCGCAGGAAATCGTTAAATACGGCCTTAAATCTGCCGCTGACATCTGCGTATTTACCAATCATCAGCATGTGCTGGAAAGCCTAGAGTGGTAAGCAAAATGACTGCGATGACACCGCGCGAAATCGTGCATGAACTAGATCAACACATTATTGGGCAAGCGGCTGCTAAGCGCGCCGTCGCCCTCGCCCTGCGTAATCGCTGGCGCCGTATGCAGCTGTCAGAAGCTCAGCGCGTTGAAGTAACACCAAAGAACATTTTAATGATTGGCCCTACTGGCGTGGGCAAAACTGAAATTGCGCGTCGCTTAGCAAAACTGGCCAATGCACCGTTTATTAAAGTGGAAGCCACTAAATTTACTGAAGTGGGTTATGTCGGTCGTGACGTTGAAACCATTATTCGCGATCTAGCTGATATGGCACTCAAAATGGCACGCGAACAAGCCATTTCACAAGTCGGTCAGCGTGCTGATGAAGCAGCCGAAGACCGTATTTTGGATGTGTTGTTACGCCCTGCGCGCACCAGTAGCACCAGCAGTAGTTGGGATAGCGCTGAAGCACCTGCAACAACTCAAGACAGCGCTGCACGCCAGTTGTTTAGACGCAAACTCCGTGCTGGCGAACTAGACGAACAGCTCATCGAAATTGAACTCAGTGATGCCGCTCCCAGTGTCGAATTAATGACACCGCCTGGCATGGAAGACATGGGCAATCAGCTGCAAAAACTATTCTCCGGACTTGGTGGTCGTAGTCGCAGCCAAAAGCTGCGGGTGGCGGATGCACTGAAACGTGCCCGTGACGAAGAAGCTGCTAAGTTAGTGAATGATGAAGATCTAAAAACGCGAGCACTGAACGCAGTGGAGCAGCAAGGCATCGTCTTCATTGATGAAATCGACAAGGTTTGCCGACGCGGTGATAGCCAAGGTGCTGATGTATCACGTGACGGCGTACAGCGTGATTTGCTGCCACTGATTGAAGGCTGCACGGTTAACACCAAGTATGGCATGGTCAAAACTGATCACATTCTCTTTATTTGCTCCGGCGCTTTTCATCTGGCCAAACCTTCTGACTTGATTCCAGAACTGCAAGGTCGCCTGCCCATTCGAGTAGAACTTGAAGCCTTGGGCGCCGCTGACTTTGAGCGCATTTTGACAGAGCCCAACTTCTCGCTAACCGAGCAGTATGCTGCTCTGTTAGCCACCGAAGGCCTAAACATTGAATTTGCCGAAGGTACTATTCGCCGTGTTGCGGAAGTAGCTTGGCAAGTGAATGAGCGCACTGAAAATATTGGCGCTCGTCGCCTGCATACAGTGCTAGAGCGATTGCTAGAACGCATTGGTTTTGATGCGGCTGACTTAGCCCTAAAGCAAAACGGCCAAGTACTGCAAATCACACCAGCAGATGTTGATGAACACTTAGGTGCTCTGGTCCAAGATGAAGACTTGAGTCGATTTATTTTGTAAGCACGGGATTGCACCATGTCATCACAGCAAACACATGTTTCAACAGTAACTACCACCAGCACGCGTATTCGTGCTGGCATCACCCGTTACCGCCAGTGGTTACGTCATAGCGATACGCAAATGGCAGAACTGGTACTAATGGTTCAGCAGTTGCAAACCAAACGACTACGCTCAACCCATGCTGACTTATTGGCAGACCCACGCTACAACCCAATTACCGAATTTTTTCTCAGTGAAATCTACACTGGCCTAGACCTGAATGAACTGGCTCGTGAAATCGAGAAAGCATTACCTGTAGCTATTCGTATGCTGCCTGACTCCGTCATGCGTACGGCGGCCATTGCTGTTGAATGCAATGCCTTAACCGGCGAGCTCGACGAAGCAATTGCGACTTGGTTAATAACACGCAGCATCACCAAACCCAGTGATGAAGACATCATTGCCGCCTATCAGGCCAGTGATTTAACACTTCGACATGAACAAGCCCGACTGTTACGTGAGTTAGGGCTAGGCTTGGATCGTTATGTTCGCTCGCGCTTAATTACCGCCACCTTTAAGATGTCGGCAGGACCAGCACGTATGGCTGGACTGGCAGGACTATATGACTTTATGGCAAAAGGTTTTGCCGTGATGAAGCCAATGAAGTCTGTTGCGGATTTCTTGGATGTGTTTATTGGCCGCGAGTTAAAAATTCTCGACAACCTAGCCAATGGCCATCCACAACCGTTTAACCACGAGATGCCCATATGACAAATCGCCGCCAACTACCGCCTAGCAACGGCCCAATGAATCAAGGTATCAGCGCCAACACTGGCGAAGTGACACACTTTGGTTATCAAACCGTGGATAAAGCAGCCAAAGAAGGCAAAGTGGCGGAAGTGTTTCATTCGGTAGCAGCCAAGTACGACATCATGAACGACTTGATGTCATTTGGTATTCATCGCTTGTGGAAACGTTTTACCGTGGAAATGTCGGGCGTTCGCCCCGGCCAACAAGTGCTGGATATTGCCGGTGGCACGGGTGATTTAGCGCGCGCATTTGTGCGTGAAGTGGGCGTCAATGGTCGTGTGGTATTAGCTGATATCAACGCCTCTATGCTCAATGTTGGGCGTGACAAATTACTGGATGTAGGTGTTGCCAGTCGCATTGAGTTTGTTCAAGCCAATGCCGAATGTCTGCCTTTTGCGCCTGGCAGTTTTGACTTAATCACCATTGCGTTTGGCCTGCGTAATGTCACCGACAAAGACGCCGCCATTCGCTCAATGTATCAATCACTTAAGCCGGGTGGCCGACTATTAGTGCTTGAGTTCAGCAAGCCCGTGATCGACCCTTTAGCAAAAATCTACGATGCCTACTCCTTTAGCTTATTGCCGATGATGGGCAAGTTAGTCGCCAATGACCCAGACAGTTATCGTTATTTGGCAGAATCCATTCGTATGCACCCAGATCAAGAAACGCTGAAAGGCATGATGGAAAATGCAGGCTTTGAGCGCTGTGATTACCATAACTTAACCGGTGGCATTGTCGCTTTGCATCGCGGCTTTAAGTTTTAACGCGGAGACCCACTATGCCCTCGCTGCCCTATGTGCTTGCCTTGCGTGCAGCCGAATCGGTCATAAACCAAGCTCTGCGTTATGACCCTGCAACACGCCAGCGCCTGCGCGAACTTGATGGCAAGGCCATCTTTATCGAGACACTATCACCGGCAATGACCGTAATGGTGCGTATCGATCAACAACGTATTCGTTTGTTACCAGAGTCCGACCAACGCCCACATGCCACCATCGAAGCGCCCAGTTATGCCCTACTTAAATTGGCGATTTCAGAGCAACCACAACTGATCGGCAGTGCGCTGCGCGTGCACGGCCAAGTACAGCTCATTGAGCAATTACACGGCATTGCGCGCCAGCTCGATATCGATTGGGAAGAACCATTATCGCTTTTGTTAGGCGATAGCGCCGGTCATCAGCTGGGTCAAAGCGTACGAGGTCTGCTCAGTTTTGCCCGCAAAACGGCGCGCACGTTTGTCATGAATAGCACGGAGTATCTGCAAGAAGAGCAAGAACTCTTGCCGGTGCGCTGGGAAATTGAAGAGTTTATGGATGAGACCCAAGATCTGCGTGCCGACACTGAGCGACTGGAGGCTCGACTGCAGCGACTGCAGCAGCGCATTCAACGTTTACAAGCCAACACCTCGGAACCTTCGGCATGATTAAGCATTTACCGCGACTGCTGCAAATATGGACAGTGTTGGCTCGTTATCGTCTAGACACCTTATTACCACCGCCACCTACTGCCATGGCCAAGCTATTACTGAACTTGTACCGCTTGCATCCAGCGTGGATTTTTGCAGGTAATCGCGCCCAGCGTGACGACCGCGTACGTTTAGCATTTGAAGAGTTAGGCCCTTTATTTATTAAGCTCGGTCAGTTATTGGGTACACGCCGTGACCTACTCGACCCCGCCATTCTTGATGAGCTGTTAAAGCTACAAGAAAATGTTCCACCATTCCCAACGGCACAAGCAAAAGCCATTATTGAGCGTGAATTAGGCCAGTCCATCTCAAGCTATTTTTCCCGCTTTGATGATGAGCCTTTAGCTGCAGCTTCAATTGCACAAATTCACACTGCGGCCTTGCTCGATGGTCGTGAAGTCATCATTAAAGTGTTGCGTCCCGATGTCACAGAGCGTATTCGCACTGACATGGCATTATTGCGTGACTTGGCTGTATTAATTGAGCAGCGCCTTGAGCTGCGTGTCATTCCACTAACGCGTATTGTGTCGGATTACGAGCGCACTTTGCTGGATGAAACTGACTTAGCGCGTGAGGCCGACAACACTCGCCAATTACGTTTAAATTTCACCAACTCACCGCTGTTTTATGTGCCAGAAGTACATGAGGCAAATAACAGCCGCCAGTTGATGATTGCCGAGCGTATTGAAGGGGTGCCAATCAATGATCACGCCACGTTTGCACGCCTAGGGATAGACCGCCAACGCTTAGCCGAAAAAGGCCTAACCATTTTTTTCACGCAAGTGTTTCGCGACAACTTTTTCCATGCCGACATGCATCCTGGCAATGTTTATGTCGAAACTGGCAACCCTGCCGACCCGCGCTTTATTGGTTTGGACTGCGCCATCATTGGCTCTTTGCCCAGTCACGACCAGCTCACCATTGCCCAAATTGCGCTAAGCCTGATTCAGCGTGACTTCACCCAGTTGGTACGTATTGCCGCACAAGCTGGTTGGATTCCGGCACAAGCCCCGTTAGAGCGAATTACCCAAGAAGTTCGCCGTCTAGTTGAGCCAGTGCTCTCCAAACCGATTGATCAAGTGCAGCTAGCGCCGATTTTGGCTGGCTTGTTAGACATGGCACGTGAACATGAACTGCTGATACCGCCACAGTTTGTGCTGCTATTAAAAACACTGATTCATGTCGAAGGCTTAGGTCGTGAACTCTATCCCGCACTGGATATATGGAGCCTTGCTAAGCCACTGCTGAAACAATGGCTAGAAGACCGTATTGGTCCGCGCGCGTTAATGCGTCGCATTAAAGAAGATACCCCGATTTATTTAGCCGGCATGCCAGACTTACCTCAGCTTGCTTTTGATGCGCTGACTCAAATGCGCCAGCACGGACAATGGCAAAGCCGCCAACTGCAAGCACTTACTCAGCTGCAAGACACCCTACTACGCCAACGCCGCCATGACGTTGTGGCCTTGAGCCTTGTAGTAATGGGCTCGGTGGCAGCGCTCGCGGGTCACTTAGGCAATCACAATATTTTGCTGGTGAGTGGCGCTATCGTTGCCAGTATTTCTCTAATTTCGCGTATGCTTGCTCGATGAATACAGTCTCGACAACATGGTTAGATGAGGTGCGCTGGAACGACCAGGGCTTAGTCACGGCTGTTGCCCAAGACTGGCAAAGCGGCCGTGTGCTCATGGTGGCTTGGATGAACCGTGAGGCACTGACATTAACGGTGCAAGAACAGCGCGGCATTTATTGGTCACGCTCACGCAACCGTTTATGGCGTAAAGGTGAAGAGTCTGGTCATGTCCAGTTACTGAAAGAGCTACGCTTAGACTGTGATGGTGACGTCGTTATTTTAATGATTGATCAGGTTGGCGGCATGGCCTGTCACACCGGTCGTGAATCCTGCTTTTATCGTCGTTTTGAGCAAGGCCAATGGCAGATTGTTGACCCCGTGCAAAAAGACCCTAATGAGATTTATACATCATGAGCGATATTTTGCAGCAACTGGCGGCCACCCTCGCCGAGCGCAAACAAGCAGCGCCTGATAGCTCTTATGTTGCTAGCTTGCACCATAAGGGTTTGAACAAAATTCTAGAAAAAGTCGGCGAAGAATGCGTAGAAACCATTTTGGCTGCAAAAGATGCACAGCAATCTGGTAAGGCCGAAGATGTAATTTATGAGACCGCTGACCTGTGGTTTCACACATTGGTCATGTTAAGCGAGCTTAATCTGCACCCTGACGATGTACTTAGCGAGTTGGCGCGGCGTATGGGCCTGTCAGGCCATGCTGAAAAAGCGTCAAGATCGACAACGAATTAACTGTTTCTACCTGGAGTCCGCTCATGCTATCTGGTATTTCGCTTCCACAAATTCTGATTATCGCGTTAATCATTATTTTGCTTTTTGGTACTTCCAAACTGAAAAATCTGGGCAAAGACTTGGGCGGCGCCATCAAGGGCTTTAAACAATCCATGAAAGAAGAAGATGAGACTCCTTCTGCCAACAAAACGCAGAATCTAACGCATGAAAAGCGCATGGACACACCAGAAGAAAAGTCCAAGTCCAACACTCATCAGGACTAATACAATATGTTTGATGTTGGCCTGACCGAACTCATCGTATTGGCCATTATTGCCTTGGTGGTACTTGGCCCAGAAAAGCTACCTCATGCTGCACGCATGGCAGGGGCTTGGATGGGACGCATCCGCCGGATGATTATCAATGTACAAGCGGACATTGAAAGTGAAGTCGCCGCACAGGAAATGCGCGAACGTATTCGTAAAGAAATGGAAAAGGTCACTTCATTGGAAACGACTGAGTCACGTGACGACGAGCCAACCAAGCCGACATGACGCGCAATCTTAAACCTGAAAATCATCAAGACATGCCGCTGATTGGCCATTTGGTCGAACTACGTGGGCGACTTATTCGCGTAATTGTGGTTTTGTTGGTGATATTTTTATCGCTGCTTTATTTCGCTAATGATCTTTACGCCGGCCTGTCAGCTCCATTGCGCGCTTTGCTGCCAGAAGGCAGCACAATGATCGCCACCGATGTCACTTCGCCCTTATTAGCACCGTTTAAACTCACCTTTTATGTCGCAGTCTTTATTGCCATCCCTTACATTCTGTATCAATTCTGGGGGTTTATTGCACCTGCGCTATACCAACATGAACGGCGAATTGCCATTCCATTGGTAGCTTCCAGCATCTTTTTGTTTTACCTAGGTGTGGCCTTTGCCTACTTTGTCACGCTACCAGCCATACTTGGCTTTTTCACCACGATAGGCCCCAGTGAAGTGGCCATCATGACTGACATCAATCTCTACCTG
>CAMTYC010000094.1:0-3928 GCA_947085865.1 uncultured Moraxellaceae bacterium | reverse complement strand
GGCAACTGTGTGCATTTGCTTTGCCTTGATGGACCGCATCATGACATTCGTTTGCGTGCCTTTGGCACCATCGAAACTGAAGCGATGCCGGTGCGCCCGCTCGATAATCTTTCACCCTTGCTGTTTTTGCGCAGCACCGCCTTAACTGAAACGTCGGCAAGCTTGGCGGAGTTTGCCGCTCAGTTTGCCGCCAAGCCACTCACTGACCAGGGGTTGGTCGAGCTGTCAGCTGCCATTTTAGAGGCGATGCCGTTTCGTGCCGGTGTGACCCATGTCGGTAGCACCGCCAGTGAAGCTTGGGAGGCCGGTTGGGGTGTGTGTCAGGATCATACTCAAGTGCTGATTGCGGTCTGTCGCGCCTTGGGTTATCCGGCAAGATACGTCAGTGGTTATGTGTTTTCGCCCGGCCATGTTGATCAGCATATTGCCAGCCATGCTTGGGCCGAGGTCTGTATTGACGACGCCTGGCATAGCATTGATGTGGTTAACCAATGCCCCGCTGGTGAAAGCCATATTCGTTTAGCCATTGGCCAAGATTATTTGGACGCTTGCCCGGTGCGTGGTGTGCGTCGGGGTGGTCGTGGTGAAATGATGGTGGCGCAGGCTTTGGTGTCCAATGGCGAGCCGTCGCAGCAAGAAACTAAAGAGATGGCGCAAGCCATACGCATGGCTATGCAGCAACAGCAGCAGTAAACTAGGTTTTTTTCAGGGGCTGCTAAGCATGACCTATTGTGTTGCCTTGAAACTTTCACAGGGCTTGGTGTTGGCATCAGACACCCGTACAAATGCTGGTGTTGATCACATTGCCACCTTTTGCAAAATGGCGGTGTTTGAACAGCCAGATGTGTTGCTGGTGTTAATGTCTGCCGGCAACTTGGCCACCACCCAAAGTGTTATCAGCCTGCTGCGGCAAAACCAAAGCCGCGACGATGGTAGTTCGTTATTAACGCAGACCTCTATGTACGATGCTGCGGTGTTAGTGGGTGCCACACTGCGTAATGTGATTGACCGCGATGCTCATAATGGCCAACAGGCAGCGGGTGTGGACTTTGGCAGTTCGTTTTTATTGGCAGGGCAAATTCGCGGCGAGGCGCCCCGGTTATTCCATATTTACCCGCAGGGCAATTTTATTGAAGCTACCGAAGATACGCCGTATTTTCAGATTGGTGAGTCTAAGTATGGCAAGCCGATTTTGGATCGTGTGGTGCAGTTCGATACGCCATTGTGCGAAGCCAGTAAATGTGTGCTGATTTCCTTTGATTCCACCATTCGCTCGAATTTGTCGGTGGGTATGCCGATTGATTACATGCTCTATCGCAACGATAGCTTTAGTAGCAAGGAGCGCCAGCGCATCACTGAGGATGATCCCTATTATCAAATGATTCGTCAGGCGTGGTCACAGGGTTTGCGCGAGACTTTCGCCGCCATTGAAAACCCACCGTGGGCTCAGGAATAAGCGCTTAACGGCGATTATCCCAAGCATTTAAGATGCTGCAGAACAGCTCGGCGGTGACTTGTGCGTCGTAGAGAGCGGAGTGCGCCTCACTCTGGTCGAAGTCGATGCCGGCGGCTTCACAGGCTTTTGCTAGCACGGTTTGGCCATAGGCCATGCCGGCTAAAGACACGGTGTCGAAGGTGGAAAACGGGTGAAATGGCGACTGATTCTTTAATTGTTGGCGCTCGATGGCCGCATTAATAAAGCTCAAATCAAAGCTGGCGTTGTGGCCCACTAAAATGCTGCGTTTGCAGCCCTGTTCTTTTTGAACTGCTTTCACTTGGCTAAAGATCTCGCGTAGGCCATCGGCCTCGGACACTGCCAAGCGCAGCGGGTGGTTGGGGTTGATGCCATTAAATTTGAGCGCAGCCGGGTCTAGTTCCAAGCCCGGCTCTGGTGTTAGGTGGGCGTGAAAACGAGGGCCAGTTTGCCAGATGCCATTTTCATCGGGCAACACTATGACGGCTGCTACTTCAAGCAGGGCATGTTGTTGTGCTTCAAAGCCGCCGGTTTCAACATCCACCACCACCGGCAAAAAACCACGAAAGCGGTCTTTGATGGCGATCATGCCTGTACCTGCCAGTGAACAGTTTCGCCAGCACGCACAGGCACCACGGTTTTGCTACCGAATGGGTAGCTAGCCGGAATATCCCAAGGCTTTTTAACCAGAGTGATTTGATCTTGGTGGCGTGGCAGACCATAAAAGTCGGGGCCAAAAAAGCTGGCAAAGCCTTCCAGCTTGTCTAAGGCGCCCACGCTTTCGAAGATTTCGGCATAAAGCTCTATGGCTGCATGGGCAGTATAAGAGCCGGCGCAACCGCAAGCTGATTCTTTGTCGCCACGCGCATGTGGCGCGCTGTCGGTGCCTAGGAAGAATTTTGGGTTGCCGCTGGTAGCGGCCTCAATGAGGCGTAATTGATGGCGTTGATGTTTCAAAATAGGCAAACAGTAATAATGCGGTCTTATTCCACCAGCTAACATATGGTTGCGGTTAAATAACAGGTGGTGGGCGGTGATGGTGGCACCTACTCTTGCGGGTGCATTGCGCACAAAATCAACGGCATCGCCGGTTGTGATGTGTTCTAAGACAACCTTTAAGTTGCTGTGGCGTTGTACCAGCGGTGCCAAAATGGTGTCGAGAAATACTTTTTCACGTTCAAAAATATCGATATGGCTGTGAGTGACTTCGCCATGCACCAATAACAGCATGCCGACTTCTGCCATTACTGCTAAGACATGGTCGATTTTGGCGATATCGGTAACACCCGACTGTGAATTGGTGGTGGCACCGGCGGGGTAGAGTTTGGCAGCATGAATAAAGCCGCTGGCTTTTGCGCGGCGGATATCATCGGCGGTGGTGGTATCGGTTAGGTATAACACCATCAGGGGTTCAAAGTTTGATCCCTCGGGCCGTTGCGCCAAGATGCGTTGGCGATATTCGCCGGCTTGCTCAGGAGTGACCGCAGGTGGCACTACATTAGGCATGATAATGGCGCGGCCAAAATAACGCGCAATGGCAGGTACGGTTTGCGCTAAAAATTCGCCATCGCGTAAGTGCACATGCCAGTCGTCGGGTCGTGTAATGGTGAGTGAGTGCATAGCCGTTCTCGGGGTCGTCAAATCGATGAAAGACGCATAGGCTACTGGAACTGCGCCTAATGGCAAAGCAGAGGATGAAATAGAGTATGACAAAACAAACCAGCATGACCTGGGAAGCAGAGTACGACAGCATTCGTGGTTTGTTGTCGCAAAAGTTTTTGCCGCTTCGTTTTGCCCAGCCTTTTGAAAAAGAATTCCGTCTGCGTATGCGTCAACAGGCGCAAATTACCTTGCGCAGCTATTACTGGCTATTGTTTTTATTATTCCCAGTTAGCTACGCCAGCATTTTATATGACCGCTTTGATGGTGGCACTTGGCAGGGCAGCATGTCGGACCTGTTCAGTGTGGTTGCCATTGGCGTGATGACCTTTGTCGTGGTGTTAGCGATGAGTGTGTCGGCGTTTTTACATGCGTTTAGAAACTCATACTTTTTATATGTCGCACCACTGACCATTCTGATTTTGACGTTTTTGGGCATGAATATGGTTTTTCTGTCCGATGATGTGCTGCAGCAGCGCTCTACCTATCCCATTGTCTACATCCTGATGATTGTCTATGGCATTGCCAATATGCGCTTGGTGGAGTCCACCCTGATTGGTTTTGGCAGCATGTTGTGTGTGGTGGCGTTGGTGTTTTTGTTTGAAGTTGAAAGTATGGACTGGAGCTTGTTTAGCTTGTACTTCGGTGTGGCCAATTTTGTCGGTGTGGCGAACGGCTTTGTGGTGGAAACTAAAGAGCGACGTTTGTATTTGCAAGAGCGTTTGATTCAGCTCGAAAAACGTCAGTTAAATAATATCTCTGAGCGTATGGTGCAGCTGGCACGTGAAGACGGTC
>CAMTYC010000093.1:0-6045 GCA_947085865.1 uncultured Moraxellaceae bacterium | reverse complement strand
GACGCGCCCCGCCGGCAGGCCCGAATTTTCACCACGGGAGGAGCCGTATGGTTGTGGGCACGCCGTCCCTGACTGCACAGCAAAAGTACGCTGGTTTCCCAGGCAATATGCAATTTTTTTAAGGTGGGATAAGCCGCCACAATATTGCTGCCTAACCACGGTTGCAGTGCAGCAAAACCGTCGCGCCAAAACAATGTGGTCCAACCTTGGGTCATGTGTAGACCATCATAGGCGGTGGATGACAGCATGAATAAGACAAAAATGGTCTCGCTGCTGTGTTTGTTGGAGTCTTGCAGCAATCCCATAAATGGCATGCGAAACGTAATGCGTTGCTGTTGCCAGTGAATGGGTGCCATCTTGCCCAGCAGGCGTAAAAACACACTAAAGAACTCACCTTGTGAGAACCAAGCATCACGACCAAAAGCCCATGCAGCTAACCAATTGAGTATTGTGTAAGCCAACAGCATTTGGGCCAGGCTGCGTGGTGTCACATGACCTAATAGCTCAATCCAGATAAATGCCATGTAGATGATGACGGCAGGCCAGCAGCCCCAATGACGAGGGTACTGCCAATGACCTAACCAGTGTCGTGGTGTGAGGCAACGCCATGGGTTGATATGCACATACACATTGCCGATTAACGCGGTGAGATAGGCAAAAGCCAGCACAAAGCCAATCCAAAATAGCGTCATATTGACGTTATGGTAGGGGTCGCTGGGGCCATAAAAACCCGCGACTATACACAGCAGCAGTGCGCTGACGGTGACGAGCTGCATCAGACCGATGAGTACGGAGGCAAATGGCGCGAATGGTAGTGAAAAGCTAGAGTTGAGTGTGGCTGGAGCGCGCCGGGTGCTGATCCAAGCAGACACTAAAAATGACAGCAGCAGCGCTACCATGGCCGCCCAAGCATAAAGCCAAAAAGGCACGGGCAGGTTGTAGACCTTGCCAAACGAGTGGGCTTGAGCGCTGGCACTACTCAATAGTAGTGCCGCTGTTACCATTAAGCGCATTAACGACGTGTGGGTTTGGGTGCGGTAGGTCCGGCGGATTCAGTAAATTCTAAAATTTGGAAGCCAGAGCTATAACCCGCTATCCAAATATGGCCGGTTTCGGGACGATAACGCACATAGGTTGGTACCGCATCCCAGCGTGAACCAGAACTGCCAAAAAACTCAGATAATGGCACGGTGGGTGTATTGGGGTTAGGCACTGGGTGCCAGTAGGCAATCTCTTTTGGCTGAGCAGGGTCGCGAATATCCCAGACACGCAGGCCACCGGTGTAGTGTGTAGTGAATAGTGTGGTGGCGTTATAAACATCATCAAAGCCGACATAGTGGGCAGAATAATTGGCGACATCAATTTCGGTTTTTAGGCAGTTTTCAGCCTTGTTTACTTCAAGACGAATTTCAGAGACTTGCACCGGGTTGGTTTCATCGGTGATATCCAAAATACGTCCATGCGCCCAAGGGCATACCCCCGCTGTTGGCCATTCATCACTGGAGTACAAATAGGTGCGGCCGCCGTTGCGGAACCAGCGTGCGGTGTGAGAGCCAGCCGTAGGTGCCGAACCAATAGCAATATTTGTCCAGCCTAAGAAGCCGACTTGTGGTGGCGCGGGTGCAATCAGCAACGGTGCTACTGGCACTTCGCGTTGATGAAAACCACTGACATCAAAAATAGCCATACCGTTTTGGCCAACGGCTGGGCCATTAGGCAGCCCCATGCCAAACGAGACAAAACCAAAGGTGGCTAAATAAAGACGAGTACCTTCCGGATTAAGTCCGCAGTCGTGGCCAGCGGGTGCGAATAGTTGAATCACTTGCGGCTTTTTAATGTCATCTAAATTGATGACCGCATTGGTGCTGGCGGAACTGGTGGCATAGGCGGTACGGCCGTCATCACTTAAGCACAGGGCATGACCAAAAAAGGGCAGGCCAATATCAATTTTGCCAAGCCCGCCAATGAGTGCAGGCAGCTCAGGCAAGGTAATGCCAATACCAATATTGATGCTGGCAGCTAATACCGGTTTGCGGCAGTCACTGGCATCGTAGACATCAAATGCTGTGCCACCGCCACGGGTGGCGACAATAATTTTGCGGGCTTGATTAGCCTGAAGTGATTCATGCGGCGCCAGCATGGCGGGGCTTTGCAAAATGTCGAGTAGCTTGGGATTGCGTGGGTCGGCAGCGTCAATCACTGCCATGCCATTGAGTGGGTTGAACTTCGGGTCAATATAGGGCGATGAAGTTGGACCAAAAATTTGCCCTGGCGAGGTGGTGGTAACATAAGCACAGTCGTCAATCCAAGCCATAGCAAAGTTTGCACCACGATCTAATATGGTGTTTTGGCCAACGAGACGAAGTCCTTTGCGATACCCCTGCGCTGAACTGCCATTTAATTGCTCCGACAGTGGAATTTGACCTTGCAGGCCCGGCTCAAGGCGATCGAAATCCGTAGCGCGGGGGCTATCGTTGTTATTTGCGTTATCGTCAGATGAGGAACCACTGCCACAGGCGGTCAGTAAACTGGCTAAGAATAGCGCCGCGTAGGCAAAAATGGGTTTAGACATGTGCAGCCCCAAAACAGCATGATTATTATTGTGTGCAATTTATGCACAGGATTTTACATGGTTTTAGGACAATAGTCGTGTTTGCTATTAACGTACTGTAGGCCTGGGCAATACAGCAGGGGCGTCGGGTTGTAGCTGCACTATCTTTTTATACAGCAGGTTGGTTTCGAGTAAGTTCCAAATTCTTAGCATCACCTCGACGGTATCAAAGGGTTTGGTGAGAAAGTCAGTCGCACCCATGGCCAGCGCTTTATGTTTAGTTTCTCGGGTGACGTCTGCGGTTAATACAATCACTGGTAAAAATACCTGAGCGGTTCGATGTTCGCCTAAGCTAGTGAGCAGACTAAAGCCGTCAACTTTCGGCATCCGCAAATCCAGCAAAATTAAATCGGGCTTAAATGCATGAAAAATACTCAACGCTCGCTCGGACTCAGTGGTGCTAATGACATTGTTAAACCCTTCACGGTACAGCAGTTGCTCTAATAGTTCGACATTGGCCGGCTCATCGTCGATAACTAAAATGCGGCTCTGAAAAATAGCATCGGTATTCATTTGACGTAGGTCCTCACCAGTTGAATGAGTTCACTGATATTAAAGGGTTTGCTTAAGTAATGAGTGGCGCCTAATGCCAGTAAGCGCTGACGTGTATCGGCTAGTGCATTGGCCGTCAAAATAATAATGGGTAGTTCTTGCGCGGAGTAACGTTGCCGTAAGGTGGATAAGATCAGTTCGCCGCTCCAAGGTTTGGGTAATTCCAGATCTAGCAACAGCAAGTTAGGCAGCGCATCGCCAATGTGAGTCATGGCTTTTTCGCCGTGGTCTATCAGTGTTAGATCAATGTCGTCTAATCGCGACAATACAGCCTCGACAAGTACGCGGTTAGCGGCGTCATCTTCGATATACAACACCTGCTTTTTGTTCTTCTGCACAGCAGGTTTGGTGATAATGGCTTGAGGTGTTTCTGTCTGAGTCGAGAGGCTGCTCAGATCATGTGAGCGCGTTAAGGTGAACCAAAAGCGGGTGCCGTTAAGGCGTGGGCTAGGTTCATAGCCAATATCACCACCCATGGCCTCGATGAGGCTTTTGCTCACCGCCAAGCCCAATCCGGTGCCCTCAACCTGTTGATTATTACCGCGGGCAAAGGGTGTGAACAGTGTCGGCTTTAAGTCATCGCTAATGCCAGCGCCAGAGTCATCAACACAGATGCGATACGTGCTTTCAGACTCTTTAATCGTCGAAATAATGACATTGCCCTGAGGCTGATTATATTTAATGGCATTACTGACTAAGTTGAGTAGTACTTGCAGTAAGCGATGGCGGTCAGCATCAACCAATAATGTGGCTGTCTCTGAGTTTTCATAAATAACATGAATCTGGCGCGTTTGTGCTTGGCGCTGGGTCATCGCAATGGTGTCTGTTATTGACTGGTGTAAATCAACAGGTTCCAATGACAATAATAAATGGCCAGATTCAATACGGGAAATATCCAAGACATCATTCACAAGCTGTAATAGGTGTAAGCCGCTGGAGTGAATCAGTTCAATACTGCGTTTCTCTGTGGGGTCTTTAAGGTCGCGTTCTAACAACTGAGCGAAGCCCAAAATGGCGTTGAGTGGCGTTCGTAGTTCGTGGCTGATGCGCGATAAAAACTCTGTTTTGGCTTGGTTAGCTAGTTCAGCGTCGAGTCGTGCCGCTTGCGCTTCACGTGCTCGACTGGCCAATAATTCGCCTGCCGTTTCAATGCGTCGAGCTAATTGTCCAAGTTCATCTGAACTTGGCTTAACTGGGCGTAATTCGCGATTTTCTTCAAGTCGTTTAGCGTTTTCACCAATAAAACGAACTCGACTGACGAGACTATTGGCAAATAACCATGATGCGGAAATAGCCGCAAAAATCCCCAATGCCGCTGCTAAAATAGCAATGATTAAATTACGTCTTCTCAAGAGGTTCACTTGATCAGAGAACTCTTGAATGATGATCTGTTCCCGACCTTCCATGTCCACAATACGTTCGCGTAGAAGGTCTAGAAGTACTTTTTCATTTACTAAAGTCTGTTGAAGTGGCGCATTTTGCTCGAGTTCCGCTTTGATCCTTAGAGCTTCTAAGTTTTCCATTTTAATACTGACAAGGTCAGAGATAACACCAACAAGTTCAGCTTGTTTCGGATCCTTGACAACATCTTTCATGGCCTCTAATGAAGGTTTTAGCTGTTTTGTAGCCCTCCAATAAGGTTGAAGAAAGTTAGGATCGTTCGTGTATAAATAACCGCGCACACCACTGGCGGCCTCTGCTAATTGCGCATGTACAGCATGAATTTGACTCAGTGCTTTTAAGCTTCGCTGCACATTGTCTTCGGCCGAACTGGTCAATGTCATTGACCAAAATACTGAAACTACGGAAATGATGAGCATGAGCAGTGGAATGATGACCACCAGCATGCTTTTGGCGCGTAAATTTAAGTTTCTAATCATTCGCTATTCCCTAGTCGTAACTCAACGGCGCGTGCTGCTGCTTGTGCACGATCATCTAAATACAGTTTGGCCAAGATATGTTCGACATGGGTTTTAACTGTGCCAGTACCAATGCCCAAAATGCTAGCAATGCGGGCATTACTTAAACCTTTGGGTAGTAGCGCCATCACCTCACGCTCACGTGGGCTTAAGGCATTTAAGTCCTTTTTTTGCTTTTCACTGAGCTTGCGCTTGCCACTACTGTTTTCTTGCCAAGCTGCCGCTAAAAAGGTGGCCAATGCACTTAACCATTCAATGCGTTTTGTGGTTGGCAGTGTGCTTTCAGTTGCTGCAAATGCGAGTAGGCCATGAACTTGCTCGCTGAAAATCATGGGTACGAGTAACTCATAACCCAATGAGGTGGTCATAAAAATAGAGGAGTGATCAACAGGCTGACGCAACATGGGGCGGGCAGGGTATTTCAGTACGCTGGGTAGTAAGCCGCTGGCTGGCAAACGTACTTTGTTGGGTGGGGCATGACCAATCCCAGCAATAACTTCTAACCGCCCAGATTGATAACGTAAGAGGGCTGCGTGGGAGGCACCCAGTGGCGCGGCTAATAAGGTCAATACATCGTGCCCGATAGCGTCTAAGGTGCCTTGTTTTAAGAGTTGCGCGACCTCCAGCAATAAGGCGCCATCACGCTCGCTGCCAGCGTTACTTAAGAAGGCTTGGCGCATGGAACTGATAGATGTGTTGGCGTCCTGTTGCATTAATACACCTTCTTCAAATCATTGCTGTCATTAAAGTGTAGTCTTATTGCCATTCTTTTGGCTATGCCAATCAGCATATGTGTTAGTACGCCATATGGCAGAGCTAATTCAGCGTTCTGGTGACTACCTTAGCAAGTGTGAAATTACCTTGTTAACTGGAGAGTCAAAATGAACACAATGATGAAACCGTTTGCCGCTGCTGTTGTTGCCATGAGCTTTTCGTCAATGGCATTTGCTGGTTCAGTACCTG
>CAMTYC010000092.1:0-5041 GCA_947085865.1 uncultured Moraxellaceae bacterium | reverse complement strand
GCAGGTGAGCGCTGGGCTATTCTGGTTAATGAGTTTGGTTTGATTGGTATTGACCAAGCGGCTTGGGCGGGCGCTGAGGTGTTGGTGAAGGCAGTGCCTGGTGGTTGCATGTGTTGCGCGCAGAATCTGCCCATGCAAATTGCTTTGGGCCAAATTAGTTCAGAGCCTGGCATTTCACGGCTATTAATTGAACCGTCGGGCTTGGGGCATCCAGTGCAGATCCGTGAGACCTTAACGGCACCGCATTGGCAGCACTATTTTCAAATGGCAGCGAGCTTATGTGCGGTCGATGGTCGTCAATTGGCCGATGAAAAAATCCGCAGCCATGAAACGTTTTTGGCGCAAGTGGCCATTGCTGACGCCCTGATACTGACTAAAAATGATGTGTTAAGTGCAGAAGAGCAGCAGCGCGCACGAGCCTTTGCCGAAGCGCAGCAACCCGTTAAGCCATTTTTTAGTGTTGGCCAGACTAATGGTGATTTAGTGGATATTGATCTGGCGTGTTTGCAGCTGCCAGTACAACAGCCAGCACCACAGCGACGCTCATTATTGCATCGTCAGCCCGTAACAGCAGAACCACTGCCAGTCATAAACCCTCCTTATCATTATCATCAGCAGGCGTTGGCGCATGAAGTCGGCGGTTGGGTTTTTCCCGCTGAATGGCAGTTTGAGCATGACCAAGTTATGAGCTTGTTACTGGCATGGCAAGCAGAACAAATTAACCGTATCAAAGGTGTTTTACACACCAATCAGGGCTGGTTATTTTTTAATGTGGAGGCCGGTACCTTTGCGGTACGGCAGAGTGAATATCGCGCTGATAGTCGGTTGGAGCTTATTGCGCCACAGGCCAGAGACTGGGCGCAAAACGAAGAGCAGTTATTGGCGACGTTGTTGATGCCAGCGCAACGCAGTTAGCAGCACAAGCAGCGCCGCTAAGCTCGATAACAGCGGCCAGACACCCATACGCTGCCAAGGTGTGTGGCCAGTGGCTGGGTAGACTTCGCCACGCAACACAGTGGCTTCAAAGCGTGGTGCTAGCGCGGTGATGTCGCCTTTGTCATCCAAAATGGCGGTAATGCCATTATTGGTGCCCCGCAAAATATATCGACCGGTTTCGCGTGCTCGCATACGCACCATTTGGAAGTGTTGGTCTGGGCCAATCGAGCGGCCAAACCAGCCATCGTTACTGATGGTGACAAGGTAGTCAGCGGGTCGTGATAACCGTTGTACTAAGCTGGGGTAGGCAATTTCATAACAAATAAATGGTGCCATGGCATAGTCGCCCAGCATCAGAGGAGCTTGGCTGCGTGGACCCCATGTAAAGCTAGACATGGGTAAATCAAAAAACGGAATCGTGCCGCGCAACCAGTTCTCAAAGGGAATGTATTCACCAATCGGAACCAACTGTTGTTTGTGATAAATGCCAACGCCGTTGCCCAAGGCTGCAATGCTGTTGTAATACAGCACCTCGGTTTGAGTTTTATTCCATGTCGCAAAAGGAATGCCGGTAACGAAGGCGGTGTTGCTGCGCAACGCCTCCATTTCGAGTTGAAGCAGCTCTTCCGTGGCCTCATGCGCGAACATGGGAATGGCTGCTTCTGGCCACAACACTACGTCTTGGCCCCACTCATTGGCACTTAAGTTGTTATAGATTTCGATGGTTTTATCGCGCCACTCCAGAGCCCATTTTGACTCCTGCGGAATATTGCCTTGCACCATGCTGACCGAAATCGGCTTTGATTTATCGATTTCCGTCCAGCTAATAGGCAGTAATAAACCACCCACTATCCAAGTCATTGCTAAGGCGAAAATAGCGCCCGGAGCTTGTTTGCCATGACGCCAAATACGAATTAATGCGGTTGCCGTAATGGCGGCGGCAAAGCTGACACCGTAGATACCGACAATAGGTGCCCAGCCAGCCAGTGGGGTATCAATAAAGCCATAACCCATCATGAGCCAAGGGAAGCCGGTTAATACCCAGCTCCGCAGCCATTCGCCAAAAACGAACAGGGCGGGGAGTGCTAACCATGAATAGGGTTGCAGTCTTAGTCGGACATGTAACCAACCAATCAGGGCAAAAAAACCAGCCATGACCATAGCAACAAGTGTCAGCAAAATAATTGCGAGTGGCCACGAAGTGTCACCGTAGTCGTGCATCGACACTAATAACCAACTGCCACCATGCAGCCAAAGCCCTAAGCCGAAGCAATAAGCAATTTTTGCGGCACGTTTGGCGCTATCTTGCTGTAGCAGCTCAAAGAATAAGCCTAGCGCAAGTATGGCAATTGGCCACCAAGTGAGTGGAGCTAGGCCCAGCGGCATAAGCGCGCCAAGAATGAGTGCTAACAATGGTGCTAGCGGACTTGCAGAGTAGCGATTCATTTGGCTTAGCGCTTCTCGACTTTGATTTGCTCTAGCGCACGGCCATTGGCTTGCATAATAGTGAAGCGGAATCGATTAAGTTCAATTTGCTCTTTCTCTTCTGGCATGCGTTCAAATGCTTTCAGCAGAATACCTGCCATGGTGTCGAATTCATCGTTGCTAAAATTGCTGCCGAAGTGCTCGTTAAATTCGGCAATGCTAATTTGCGCTTTAACCAGCCACTCGTTGGCATTGGTTTCGCGAATCAGTACTTCTTCATCTTCTTCGTAATCGTGCTCGTCATCAATTTCACCGACGATTTGCTCGAGTGCATCTTCTAATGTCACTAAGCCGGCAATGCCACCATATTCATTAACAACAATGGCCATATGGCTTTTTTTGCTGCGGAACTCGCGAATCAGTTTGTCGATATGGGTGGTTTCTGGCACAAAAAACGCAGGCCGTAAAAAGTCCTTTAAGGCAATGCGGTCACGGTTTTCTAAAATTAAGCGTAGCAAGTCTTTAGCAAATAAAATGCCCAGCACTTCATCTGGATTATCGGTTGCCAACACCGGAAAGCGTGAGTGTGCTGACTCAATTAAGTTGGGCAGAAAGTCGCGTAATTCTTCATCGGCACGAATAGACACCATCTGTCCACGTGGGATCATAATTTCGCGCACTTGGCGCTCAGATACTTTTAGCGTGGACTCAATAATTTGCCGCGCTTCGTTGTCCATCAGTCCGCGTTCAGCGGCCTCACGAATAATAACAATGAGTTCGTCGCGACTATCAGGTTCGCCGTGTAAGGCGTCCGTGATGCGCGATAACCAAGATCGCCCTGGCTCGCTACTCGATCGTCCGTCATTCATGATGCGTTATTCCTCAATACCAGCAGTGGCGCTGGGCACAATAATGTAGGGGTTATTACAACCACAGACGGCCAAAATAGCAACTTCCAAGGCTTCCATGGCATCTGCCTGCTCGTCTTCAATATGGTCTAGCCCCAGTAAATGCAAGCAGCCATGCACCAGTAAATGTAACCAATGGTCTTGTACTAGTTTACCTTGCTGCTGTGCCTCTTGCGCGACTACGGGCGCGCAGATAATTAAGTCACCTAGAGGCAGCTCATCTAACTCATCAGTTGCCCACTCCGGCAGCTCAGCTGGAAATGACAAGACATTGGTAGCGTAGTCGCGGGCACGATACTGCAAGTTCAATGTGCGGCCTTCTTCTTGGCCGACCACTCGAACCGCCACACTCATGGAGCGATTTTGCTGCAGTGCATCTAAATAAACAGATGTCGGCAACAAGCTGGCGTTTTCAGCTAGATAGTTAAACACCTCATTGACCCAGTCCTGGCATTGCTTCTCGCTAGGGTAGCTGTCGGTTGCTAAGTCTGGGTCGGCCTCTAGCCAGAGCTCAATACTCATGATGAGCGCTCGGGGCGAGGGTTAGGGGCTTGCTTGGCATCCCAAGCTTCATAGGCATCAATGATCTTCATCACTAGGGGGTGGCGCACCACGTCACGCGAGGCAAAGCGAGTGATGTGAATACCGGGTACACTATCTAAAATACGTAGTGCCTGCGTTAGTCCAGAAGGCATGCCACGTGGTAAATCGATCTGTGTCATGTCGCCAGTAATGACCGCTTTTGAGCCATAACCTAAACGGGTCAAAAACATTTTCATCTGCTCAGGCGTGGTGTTTTGCGCTTCATCTAAAATGATGAAGGAATGATTGAGTGTGCGTCCGCGCATATAGGCTAATGGCGCGACTTCAATGACTTGTCGATCAATTAGTTTGGCAACGCGCTCAAAGCCCAGCATTTCGTAAAGCGCATCGTACAAGGGCCGTAAATATGGATTGATTTTTTCGGATAAGTCACCGGGTAAAAATCCAAGTTTTTCGCCAGCCTCTACCGCAGGGCGCACCAGTAAAATGCGGCGCACCAAGTTGCGCTCTAACTGGTCAACGGCTGCCGCTACTGCTAAATAGGTTTTACCGGTACCCGCTGGGCCAACACCAAAACTAATATCATTGGCCAAAATTTCTTCAACATAACGTCGTTGGTTTTCGCCGCGGGGGCGAATCACGCCTTTTTTGGTCATCAGCACAGGGCCGTCTGCACGTAATTGCTTCGGGCTGTGTTCGGTGTCTTGTCCCAGCACAATTTGAAGCACTAAATGCACGGTTTCCGGGGCAAGTTCGGGGCTGTCTTCGGTTTCACTATAAAGACGTTGAATGATTGCAATAGCTTGTTCGGCATTGGCTTGATCACCATCTACCCAAAACGCATAACCGCGTTGATTGATCTGTACTGCTAGACGCTGCTCAATCAGTTTAATGTGCTCGTTAAATTGCCCACACAGTTGTGACAGTCGGCGTGGGTCATGCGGCTCAAGGTCTATGCTTTGGCTTAATCGCTCAATCTTGTTCAAGTAGTGAAAGCCCCTAGTAATTTAGAGTCTTCAGAATACCGTAAAAATACGCTTGTCACAGCCATTACAGTGGACATAAAAAAAGGGGGTTTGCATAAGTGACATGAGTTGCTATTGTTGTCGTAGAACTGATTAGTCACAATGAGTGTTGCCTATATGACGCATGACGCTATCCAACCTCGACGTCGAGTCAGCCGCCAGGCATATGTATTAAATTGGGCAGTAGCAGCATTAATTCGACCG